>JAFGMB010000051.1 GCA_016927765.1 Synergistales bacterium | reverse complement strand
TTAGTTGGAGGCGAATGTTCACTGGTGTGGGCCCCGGGCTTCAAACCCGGTCGGGAGGTGCTTAATGGGTGTCTCCGGTGGGTTCGATTCCCACACGCCTCCGCCAACCTCAGGATCCCGGTCTTTAATACGAAAAATTTTTTAAAACTGGATCAATATAGAATGGACACAGCCTGACTTTTCCGAAAAAAGAAGGTATTTCAATGAAATCAGGCAAAGGCAGTGAATTCGGCTTTTTCTTCATTATGCTTGCAGGGATCTTCTGGGGTACTTGTGGTACGGCCCAGTCAATGGCTCCTGCAGGGGCGAACCCGCTTATTCTTGGAGATCTCAGGATGCTCCTCGGAGGTGCTTTTCTTTTTCTCATCCTGTCCTTGAAGGGGTCCACTCTACTGACAGGTTCATGGCCTTTGTTGAATACCCTTGGAGCCGCTGTGTGTATGGCGGGTATGCAACTCTTCTTTTTCTCAGCAATGATGAAGACCGGAGTGGCAATAGGTACCATGGTAGCGGTAGGAACCCTTCCGGTGATCCAGGGCCTTGCCGGCCGGCTCTTTTTCCATGAAAAACTTGATATCTGGTGGATGATTGCAGCGATTCTTGCGATCTCGGGATGTATCCTGCTCTGTTATCGGGGGAATGAAACATACCAATTGGACCCGTTTGGCATTTTCCTTGCCGTGTGCGCAAGTTCCTGCGGAACTCTTTCGAACGTTTTCATCAAACGGGTAAGGGACTTTCGAAGACCTGTAGAAACCATGGCTGTAGTTCTTTTTACAGGAGGCCTGGTAGCATCACCCCTTCTTCTTTCATTGAAGATGGAATGGATAATGGATCCCAGAAGTATCCTTGTAGCTATCCATCTCGGTCTTGTAACTGCTGCATTGGGTTATTCTTTCTTTGCCTTTGGTATCAAGACCACCCCATTATCAAAGGCAGGGATACTGACTCTCACTGAGCCTCTCACAGCTTTTCTGCTCGGGGTTTTATTGCTTAAGGAACAGATGTCTCCTCTAATGATCATAGGTTCTGTTCTTCTTTCGGTTGGTTTTATAGTCCTTTCAGTATCACCCGGGAAGAACTGAGTCATCTCTAATTTATTTTCTGGTTTCAATGATAGGTTGAACATAATCGTAGTGATATTCAGCATCCCATGGAAATAATATCCATGTGTCCTGGCTGACTTCGGTAATAAAGGTATCAACGAATGGCCGCCCTTCAGGTTTGGCGTACACAGTTGCGAAATGAGCATCTGGAAGAATGTTCCTTACTACCCTGGCGGTTTTACCAGTATCCACAAGATCATCGATTATAAGCCAGTTATTCCCTCTCGACTCGATATTACTGACATTTTTAAGGATTGAAAGTTCACCCTGTGATCTTAAGGTATAACTTGAAACACATATGGTATCGACATGATGTATCTCAAGTTCTCTTGCTATGATGGCAGCAGGAATAAGGCCTCCCCGTACTATGCTTATGATACATTCCCACTTGTTCAGTTCTACTAATCTCCATGCAAGAGCCTTGCAATCACGATGGAGCTGTTCCCAGGAAATACAGTAGGTCTTTCTGTACCTTTCTGTATTGGTCATGAAATTTACTCCTCCAACGAAGAAATATCTTCCCATAAATTGTAATTATAGCAAAGGTCAATACAACAACATATCTACGTAGCATAGGTCCTGGGAGATTGTTTTTATCCGATCATTTCCACCCATGACTTTTTTTCTTTCCTTTTAGAACTAACACTGTATAATATTTTCGTTGTTCCTTAAGGAATTTTCCTGCTAACAAGGCTTCAGTTTTAACACTATTCGCTTCATTTTATAAGGAGGGGAAAGAAGTATGCGGAAAATGGGTGTTTTATTTCTGGCCCTAACCATGATTCTCTTGGTGGGTTGTGCTTTTGCCATGGAACCGATACCCCAGGAGGATCTTAAGGCCGGTTTTGTTTATGTGGGACCTGTAGGAGATGGAGGATGGACTTACATGCATGATCAGGGAAGGCTTGATATGGAAGCAGCCTTTCCAGGGTTAAGTTCAAGTTTCGTAGAATCGGTCCCTGAAGGTCCAGATTCTTCAAGAGTAATGGAAACTTTTGCGAGAAAGGGCTTCCAGGTCGTCTTCGCCACATCCTTCGGCTATATGGATTTTGTGCAGGAAGTTGCTGAAAAATATCCGGATACAGTTTTCATGCATTGTTCCGGGTACAAAAAAGCTGACAATGTAGGGATCTATTTTGGTCGCATGTACCAGGCAAGATATCTTTCAGGACTTGTGGCTGGAAGCAAAACAAAATCCAACATAATCGGATATGTGGCAGCTCAGCCTATCCCTGAAGTAATCCGTGGGATCAATGCCTTTTCCCTTGGAGTAAGAAAAGTGAACCCTGCTGCCAGGATCAAGGTGATATGGCTTTTCTCCTGGTTCGATCCAGGCAAGGAAAAGGAAGCAACAAAGGCCTTCATCGATGCTGGAGCAGATGTTATCGCCATGCATGCTGACTCCGGGGCAACACCACAGACTGCTGAAGAAGCAGGTGTTTACGTGGTTGGATACAACAACGACATGTCCCGCTATGCTCCCACCATGCATCTCACAGCTCCCATATGGGACTGGGGAATGGTTTATAAACATGTAGCGGAACAACTTGTCACCGGTACCTGGAAATCCGAGGATATCTGGTGGGGTCTCAAGGAAGGGATGGTAAAGCTCGCTCCCTTTGGCAAGGATGTTCCTGCAGAGGTCAAAAACATGGTCGATGCTGAAAGCAACAGGATAATCAGCGGCTCCTGGGATGTATTTACAGGCCCTATCAAGGATCAGGATGGCAAAGTAAAAGTTCCGGAAGGCGAAATCATGTCTGACGCTGACATGTTGTCCATGAGTTGGTTTGTTGAAGGCGTTGAAGGTGAGATCCCGAAATAGATAAAGCAGTGTGCTGAATTTCACCTCTACAACCATCGATCCTTATCGGGGGGCGTTCGATAAATGCGCCCCTTTTTTATTTTTCCTCAACCAGGGGATACTTTTCTTCCCTCATATCATTATTTTTTGTTAATATTAACGAGTTCGGAAATTCGACTGCTGCCAGTCAACCTTAACTGAATGATTCGGAGGAGTCCCTTTTGAGCAGGAATATTCTTTCTCCATTGGTCCGGATGGAAGGGATAACAAAAACTTTTGCCGGGTTTGTCGCTAATTCACAAATAGATTTCGATGTGAAAAATGGAGAGGTACATTCTCTACTGGGCGAAAATGGGGCAGGGAAGACAACCCTCATGAATATACTCTCAGGGCTCTACATCCAGGATGAGGGTAACATCTGGATCCATGATGAGCTCAGGGAATTCAGATCTCCCAGGGACGCTATCCTCTCAGGAATCGGCATGGTGCACCAGCATTTCATGCTGGTTCCCTCCATGACGGTATGGGAAAACATGGTCCTTGGGTTGAAAGACCTTCCTTCTATCCTTCCAAAAAAGGAAATAATCGGCCAGATGGAATCTCTTTCCTCCCGTTATGGCCTGCACGTTGAACCAGAAGCCAGGATCTGGCAGCTATCGATCGGTGAACAACAGAGGGTTTCTATCCTTAAGGTCCTTTTCCGTAAAGCTGAATTACTTATCCTTGATGAACCAACGGCGGTCCTGACACCACAGGAAGCAGACAACCTTTTCAAGACAGTTCACCAGATGAAGGCCGAAGGTCACGGGATCGTTTTCATTTCCCACAAGCTTAACGAAGTGACTGCACTTTCAGACAGAGTCACCATCCTTCGCAAGGGTAAGAGGATTGGTACGGTTAATACCTCTGATACCACCCAAGAAAATCTTGCCGAAATGATGGTAGGGAAACGAGTGTCTTTCAATATAACAAAACGTCCCCAAAAACCGGGTAAGATAAGCATGGAAATACGGGACCTCTCAGTCAATAATGATAGGGGATTACCTGCCGTGAGAGATCTCTGTCTTCAACTTAGAGAAGGGGAGATACTCGGTATTGCCGGAATTGCAGGGAATGGTCAGCAGGAATTATGTGAAGCCATGGTCGGATTGAGAAAAGTTGAAGCTGGAGAAATGTATATCAATCAGATCAGGATCCAGAAAGCAGATCCGAAATCAATGATCTCCCAGGGTGTCAGATATATTCCTGCGGATAGAAAAGGCACCGGGCTTGTCCCTAATATGAACGTACAGGAGAATTCCATTCTGAAAAACTATTGGCAGAAACCTGTTTCCAGGGGGATCACCATAGACTGGAACGTGGTGTATAAACTGGCCTCATCTATAGTAAGGAAATTTAATGTGGATACCCCCTCACTGAGCACTCCGGTAAGGAACCTTTCCGGGGGTAATCTGCAGAAACTGATGCTGGGAAGGGAATTGAGCGATGAACCACCTGTGATAATCGCCGTTCATCCCACCTGGGGTCTCGATGTGGCTGCAACAGGATTCGTACGGGACACTATTCTAAATGAGAGGGACAAGGGGGCATCAATACTGCTCGTATCAGAAGACCTTGACGAGCTCGTAGCCATGAGTGACAGGTTGGCAGTCATGCACAAAGGCCGGTTCATGGGAATTACAGACGAACCTGAAACCCTTTCAAGGGAAGCTTTGGGCCTTATGATGGCGGGTATCGCCCATGAGGATATTCTTCAAAGGGACGAAGGTAAGGGATCGTGATAAAAGGGATTGCTGTTCAAAAAAGGAAGGAATCCCCCCGCTGGCTGGAACTTGCTATTCCCGTAGCAGGGATTCTTCTGGCTCTTGTAACCGGGGCGATTTTCCTTTCATTTTTAGGCGTATCTCCTGTGAAAGCCTATAGGGAAATGATTATTTCATCACTTGGAGACAGTTATGGCCTCAGCGAAACTATCGTTAAGGCTATTCCTCTTGCCTTGGCAGGACTCGGCGTCATGTTGTCATTCAAAATGCTGATCTGGAACATCGGGGCAGAAGGGCAGATATTCATCGGATCCCTCGCAACTGCTGCCATGGTACGTTATTGCTTTATAGACAATTCTGTTGTCATGTTCTGCCTGATGGTCCTTGCCGCGGCCTTTGCAGGAGGAGCATGGGCTGCCGTTGCAGGTTATCTTCGGGCCCGTTGGAGAGTGAATGAGATCATAACCACATTGATGATGAACTATGTTGCCATACATCTTGTGGATTATTTCGTTTACGGACCATGGAGAGACCCAGGTAGCCTTGGATTTCCCATGACCGCTCCTTTCCCGAATTCTGCCAGATTATACCAGTTCGGAGATTCCAGGGTTCACCTAGGCATAATCATGGCAATTATCCTTGCATGCATATTTTACTGGCTCTTCAGGTATACCAGGTGGGGTTATGAGATAAGGGTAATAGGGGAGAATCCCAAGGCAGCGGATTTTGCGGGAATGGATTATCTGAAAAACGTCGTGATGGTAATGTTCCTTTCCGGCGCAATAGCCGGCATTGCGGGAATGACAGAAATAGCTGGCCTCCAGGGGAGACTCCAGCACGGGTTTTCTGCCGGATATGGTTATACTGCTATCATAGTAGCCTGGCTAGGTAGGTTGCATCCACTGGTAATATTGATAGTATCCTTCCTTCTTGGTGCCCTTCTGGTGGGAGGAGACACGCTGCAGATAATGATGAGACTTCCTTTATCCACCACTCTGGTCATACAGGGCCTGATCCTTTTTTTCGTTCTCGGTGGTGAATTCTTTAGAAGGTACTCTATTAAGATCATTAGTGAAAGGGATTCATCATAATGGACATATTGATTCCTATTCTTGCAGCTGCGGTGAGGAGCGGAACTCCTATCCTTTATGCCACTCTGGGTGAAATACTTACAGAAAAGTCTGGAGTACTGAACCTGGGGCTGGAAGGCATAATGTTAATGGGTGCTTTCACTGGATTCGCCGTTTCCATGTATACCGGAAATCCATGGATCGCAATTGCAGCTTCCTTCCTGGTGGGAATGATAATCACATCCATCCACGGTTTCCTGTGTATCACCATGGGAGCTAACCAGGTAGTAAGCGGCTTGGCACTTACCATGGCGGGGACTGGAGCCAGCTCACTTTTAGGCAGAAACTTTATCGGTGAAACTATTACAGGATTAGGGAAGATGCATCTCCCGTTCCTAAGCGAAATACCCTTTATCGGACCTATCCTTTTTGACCACGATCCCCTTGTCTATATCTCTTACTTCCTCGTCCTTTTTATGTGTTTCTTTTTGTCCTTCACAAAATCAGGTCTTTCCCTCAGGGCGGTCGGGGATAGCCCCAGATCTGCTGATTCTGTAGGCATAAGTGTCGTGAGGACAAGGTATTTCTACACTCTTATAGGGGGGGGGATAGTCGCGATCGGAGGAGCATACATGTCTGTGGCCTATACAAAAATGTGGGGAGATCTAATGACCGCAGGCAGAGGATGGATCGCTGTCGCCCTTGTGATATTCGCGATCTGGCATCCCATGCGTGCAGCTTTTGGAGCCTATCTTTTCGGTGGGGTAGAAGCTTTTCAACTCAGGCTCCAGGCAGCGGGAACTACCATACCCACACCTCTCCTGATGATGTTACCTTACATACTTACAATCACTGTCCTTTTGGTAATATCCATAAGAGAAGGGAAAGGCCTTATCTTCGAAGCCCCCTCTTCTCTGGGCCAACCATTTTATAGAGAAGAAAGGGAATGAATCCGATATTGTCGCTGGATCTCATTCCCAATGCAACATTCAGATCATGTTCTTTTACTGCCTGATCTTCATCATTACTTGCCCATTCTCAAGAAATACTGCAAGCACAGAGCCCTCTCCAGCATTATCTGCAATGATCTCACGTGCGATCCTGCTTTCCAATTGATGGACAATGAAACGTTTCATTGGTCTGGCTCCGAATACAGGGTCATAGCCTTCTCTCGCTATGAATTCGAGTGCTTCATCGCTGATCTCAATGGAGATTCCAAGTTCTTCAAGCCTATTCATGAGACTGCGGATCTGTAGTCTGGCGATCTCCTTGATCTCAATCAGTGAAAGGGACTTGAACATCACAATGTCATCCACTCGATTAAGAAATTCCGGCCTGAAATGGGCTCGTAATTCACTTGAGACCAGGTCCTTAACTTCTGGAAGGATTTCGCCGGAGGGAGACATGCCATCCATCAAACGGGTGGCACCAATATTGCTAGTCATGATAATTACTGTATTTTTGAAATCTACAATTCTGCCATGACTGTCTGTGAGCCTGCCGTCATCCAGGATCTGGAGTAAGACATTGAAAACATCATTATGGGCTTTCTCAATTTCGTCAAAGAGTATCACCGAATAGGGCTTCCTTCTGACCGATTCAGTCAACTGTCCCCCTTCTTCATAACCGATGTAACCTGGGGGGGCACCTATGAGCCTTGATACAGAATGTCTTTCCATATATTCAGACATATCGATCCTTACCAAACTGTCTTCACTGTCAAAAAGGGCTGATGCAAGAGATCGGGCAAGTTCTGTCTTGCCTACGCCAGTAGGACCCAGAAATATGAATGAACCAATAGGTCGTTGAGGATCTTTGATGCCGGATCTGGCACGGATCACAGAATCGGCTACAAGCTTCACTGCTTCATCCTGACCGATCACTCTCTGATGAAGTATCTGATCAAGATGGAGCAATTTCTGACGTTCTGTTTCCATTAATCTGGATAATGGTATCCCTGTCCATTTGCTGACAATTTCGGTTATCTCCTCCTCTGTGACTTCCTCTCTTAGCAGGGATGTCTCGGGTTTATCCTGGTGGATCTTCTCCTCGGTTATCCGCAGTTCTTCAAGAGCCTGGGGGAGATCCCCATGTTTTAACCTGGCAGCTTGTTCAAGATCGTATTCTCTTTCAGCTTTCTGTATGTTATTTCTGAGGGTCTCGATCCTTGCCCGGAGATCTCTGACCTTTCCTATGGATTCCTTTTCTGATTCATATCTGGCCCTGAGAGCAGAAGCTCTTTCCCTGGTTTCCGAAAGCTCCTTCCTGAGGCTGGATAGTCTTTTCTGGCTTGGTTCATCATTTTCCCTGTTCAGGGCAGCTTCTTCTATCTCCAGTTGCATCAGTTTTCTATTGATTGCATCAAGTTCGGTTGGCATGGAATCTATCTCGGTCCTCAGCATCGCGCAGGCTTCGTCCACAAGATCTATGGCCTTGTCAGGTAGAAATCTTCCAGTAATATAACGGTTAGAAAGCACTGCTGCCTTTACGATAGCACCATCTTTTATCTTTACACCATGGTGAACCTGGAATCGCTCTTTCAAGCCCCTTAATATGGATATGGTATCCTCCACTGATGGTTCTTCCACTATTATTGTCTGAAAACGTCTTTCCAGGGCTGCATCTTTTTCTATGTGTAAACGGTATTCGTCAAGCGTCGTTGCTCCTATGCAGTGAAGCTCTCCTCTTGCAAGCATGGGTTTGAGCATGTTACCGGCATCCATTGCACCTTCTGCCTTCCCTGCCCCAACAATATTATGAAGTTCATCAATGAATAGTATGACCCTTCCATTACTTTCCCTGATCTCATTAAGAACAGCCTTAAGCCTTTCTTCAAATTCACCACGGAATTTTGCTCCTGCAAGTAATGCACCCATATCAAGAGCGAATATAGTTTTGTCCCTCAATCCTTCTGGCACATCACCTCTGATGATCCTCTGCGCAAGGCCCTCCACTATGGCAGTTTTTCCAACACCTGGTTCCCCGATAAGGACAGGATTATTCTTTGTTTTTCTGCTCAGGATCCTGATGACTCTCCTGATCTCTTCATCTCTTCCAATAACAGGATCCAGTTGATTCTTTCCAGCCATCCTGACAAGGTCTCTTCCATATTTCTCGAGGGCTTCATAGGTTTCTTCCGGATTTTGAGTACTGACTCTCTGGGACCCCCTGATAGCGGCCAAAGACGATAGTATTCCGTCCCTGGTTACCCCGGAACGCTCAAGTATACCTTTAGCAGGGTCTGTTCCATCGGTTTCGATGATCGCAAGAAGAAGATGTTCCACTGAAACATACTCATCTTTCATTTCAGATGCCAGTTCTTCTGCTTTGACAAGTACACGGGATAAACAGGAAGAAAGGACCAGTTTTCCAGGTTGAAATCCGGGTCCGGAAATTCTAGGTTTTTTCTTCAACTCATTTTGAAGGAGCTTAGATATTTCACCAGGGGAAATTCCTAGTTTCGAAATAAGAGCTGGGGCAAGTCCTTTTTCCTGCCTAAACATTGATAAAAGGAGATGGAGTGTGTCGATCTCCTGGTGGCCATGTTTTATGGCCATGTTCTGGGCTTCGCCAAGAGCCTGTTGTGATCTTTCAGTGAATTTGCTTATATCCATAACCATCCTCCATTGGATGAAATTCAAGTTTCCCAGCGTGACTGACCATTGCTGACCAGTACCCGATCATTATAGTCAGGACTGGTCAGGGAAGTCAAGGAGTGTATTTCCTTGCCATAAGGGGATTTTATTCTATACTGAATCCCGGAATATAATGGATGCTGCTAACATTCTTTAAAGAAATATCCATTGAAGGAAGGCGACGTCATGAGATTTCCTGGTTTAAACAGCAACGAACACCTCATCAATACAAAGAAAATAGTAAACGCATCACTTATTGCAAGCATCTATTGCGTTCTGACGATCGTGTTTGCTCCCATATCCTATGGAGCAGTACAGATAAGGATAGCCGAAGCATTAACCCTGCTCCCGTATCTTTGGGTAGAAGCGATCCCAGGTCTTTTCATCGGATGTCTTTTATCAAATATTCTTGGTGGTTTCGGAATGATCGACATTGTGTTCGGAAGTATTGCAACTCTTATCGCGGCAATATGGACAAGGAAAATGCCAAACCTGGCACTGGCAGGTTTACCACCTGTCCTGGTGAATATAGTCATTGTAGGCACCTATCTTTCCAGGATACTGGATATGCCTTTCCTTCTCGTAGCCATATATATAGGGATAGGTCAATTGATTGCGTGTTATGGCCTTGGTGTTCCCCTTGTTTATCTTATACGACGTCACAGCTTCAAGAAGGGGATGGGATCCTGAACATCCCATCCCCTGTTCTGTGAAAGGGGGCCCTGTTTTACATCAACTGAACTGTTTCTTCCATTTGGTCCCCTGGGGAGTGTCCTCAAGAACTATCCCTTTGTCCTGAAGTTCTTTCCTGATAGCATCGGCCTTATCGAAGTCCCTGGTTTGCCTGGCCTGGTCCCTCTGTTGAATGAGGTTTTCTATCCATTCGGATGAACTTCCAACAGTGTCCAGTTCTTCAAGACCAAGAACACCCATTATCTTATCAACTTTCCTGAAGAAACTTTCTGTCTTTTCCAGGATCTCTTTATCCAGGAGGGTTTCATTTTTAAGATAGGTATTGATCAGTCTGGCTATCTCGAAGACCACCCCCATGGCGGCGGCAGTGTTGAAATCATCATCCATAGCTTCGTGGAATTTTTTATAAAGAACCTCAAATGATCTCCTTATATGCTTTTGAGGAGCCGCGGAAAGATCTCTATTCACCATGGCATGGGCAAGATCGTACCAGCAATTGAGCAGTCGTTCCACTGCAGCTGATGCCTGGATCAGTCCTTCTTCGGAAAAACTGATGGGGGATCGGTAATGGGCACTCAGCATGAACATCCTCAGTGAAAGAGGAGAAAATCTCCCTCTTGCAGCGCGGGCTGTCATAAAGTTCCCAAGAGATTTTGACATTTTTTCCTTATCGATCAGAAGGTATCCATTATGAAGCCAGTACCTTACAAAAGTTTTTCCAGTAGCTGCTTCTGCCTGGGCTATTTCATTCTCATGATGAGGAAAAGTCAGATCCGTTCCCCCCGAATGTATATCGATGGTTTCTCCAAGGTATTTCATTGACATGGCGCTGCATTCAATATGCCAACCTGGCCTTCCTTTACCCCACGGACTTTCCCAGGAAGGTTCTCCCGGTTTTTCAGATTTCCATAGAGCAAAATCGAGAGGGTGCCTTTTTCTCTCGTCCACTTCCACCCGGGCACCGGACTGCAATTCATCAAGACTCTGTTTTGAGAGC
>JAFGMB010000050.1 GCA_016927765.1 Synergistales bacterium | reverse complement strand
GCCGCTCTGCCACGGGTACATGGCCCCCCGGTAGCCGATCCTGGAAGCCGCCGATCTTGCTTCGTGCAACCTCCTGTAGCGGTACATGAGAAGAGAGCGGGTTATCTCGGGTATACGGAAGTTCAGAAGAGGGAATATGAAGATCTCATCCCAGAAAATATGTCCCCTGTAGGCCTCTCCATGCCATCCCCTGCTGGGTACTCCAACATCGAGATCCATGGAGTGCATGGATGTGGTCTGGAGAAGGTGGAAAGTGTAAAGATGGAGTATCCTGGAGGTGCGTTCCTCCTTTTTGTGGTTTGAAGGATAATAATTTATCTCGAAACGCCTCCATAGATGATCCCATGCAAGGATGTGACTCTTTAGCAGATCTTCGAAAGGGGCCGCATGGATAACAGCTTTTTCGGCCTGGAGACCACATTCTGATATTCCAGCATCCCTGGAAGTATAAAGAGAGACTACTTTTTCTAGCCGAATTTCGTCACCCTCTTTCACATCGGCACTGAACAGATGGGCGGCGTATCCGGGTTCTTTGAGGAAATCCCTCTCGGGGTTTATCAGTGTGTTATTCCTGAATATTCTTGTCCTGGCGGCTTGTGCCACCCTGAGTTCGGACTGGTTGGTCTGGATCTTCAGCAGGAGGCTTTCCTTGTTGATCTCTTTTGAAAGCATCGGTTCAAGATGCCTGCTGTTAAGATCGCTGTAGCGATCAACCCCTGCATTTATTACTTTCCCGTCCAGGGCAGAAAGGAAATCCATTCTGCCCGACCAGTTTTCAGCCCTGATGGTCGTTTCAAGAGCTGCGAGGTGAGGGAATCTCATATGCACTATCCTTGAGTTGACAAGTGTCGTTTTTCTGCCCGAGGCATCGGAGAAATGCACTTCCCTGAAAAGGATCCCTTTTCGAATATCGAGGCGTTGGGTGTAGGACGTGATATTCACTTCATCCACTGTGAACCATGGTTCTCCCTGGATCCTGAAAGCAAGGGGAAGCCAGTTTGGAAGGTTCACCAGGTCTTCATTTTCTATGACCCTTCCGGCGATCTCCGTCTTCAGCCTGTTGTAACCTCCGGCAAGGTAGGTGCCCGGGTAATGAATGTGGTTGGCGTTACACTCGGAACAGCTGCCCCTTGTGGCGAAATAGCCGTTCCCCAGGGTGCAAAGGGTTTCCCGCAGTTTTTCCTTTTCAGGTTCAAATCCGCTATAGATAAAAGACCAGGTGCTCATGATATTCCTCCTTCCAGGGACATCCCTGCCAGCACCTCGAGAAGATCCTTTACCTCCACGGTATTTTCAAGGGCGTACCTGGCCATGGAATTACGCAGTGTTTCTCCCTCTCTGACCACAATCCCTATTCCAGATCCCTGTAGAACGAGGAAGGCATCCTCGTCGGTAATATCATCACCTATGTAGATGGGAAGGGTTTTATCCATATCCATTTGCAATCCCTCAAGAAGCCAGAGAAGCGCTTTGCCCTTGTCCCAGTCTATATCAGGTTTCAGCTCAAATACCATCTTTCCGAAACCCTTTCTGAGCCTGGGGGTTTCTGCGAGGATATCATCCACGATCTTTTCCACTTTCCAGGCCTGGCCTTCAGAAACAAGCCGGTAATGGACTGCAATGGAGAATTTTTTCCTCTCCACGATGGTGCCCTCTATTTTAGAGATCTCCTTTTTCAGTAATGTCTCTATCCTGTCAAGGAGGGGGAGAAATTCCTCCCCCATCTGGAAGGCAAGGTCCATTTCCCTGGGGCTTGAAATATCGAATCCGTGACTCCCGGCATAAATGAGGCCTTCCAGCCGGATGAGATCCCTGATATCATCAAGATCTCTTCCGCTGATAATGATGACCGGGAATTTTGCTGAAACCTTTTGCAGGCACTTTTTCATATTATCCGAAAGCACCGCCATCTCCGGGCGGTCAACTATGGGTGTCAAAGTGCCGTCATAATCGAGAGATATCACGAGTTGCCTGTCCTTTGCCTCTGTTTTGATGGACTCCACTTCATCCAGAGCTGAAGGTAGATCCCCTATCCGGGTTGCCCATAAGAGATTGCTTCCCTCCACCTTGATGGTGGAAAGATCATTTACCACTATATGAGCGCCTTTTTCAAGGAGTCTTTCTTTCTGACCTGTCCTGTCTACACCAACCACGCAGCCGAAATTGCCGTTCCTTCCGGATTCTACACCGGCGAGGGCATCTTCAAATACCATGGCCCTTTCAGGTGATACCTTTAACTGCCGGGAGGCCTCAAGGAATATGTCAGGATGGGGTTTCCCCTTCAGGCCAAGTTCCTCTGATACCAGTCCATCCACCTGGGCATCGAAAAGGTTTTCAAGTTCTGCCGCCTTAAGGACCAGGGAGCAGTTCCTGCTTGAAGTGACCACAGCTGTTCTGAAGCCTTTCTGTTTCAAGAGGAGAACAAGTTCCCTGGAACCCTTATGGATATCCACACCGTTATTCTCAAGATATTCGTGAAAGATCATGTTTTTTCTGTTTCCAAGACCACAGATCGTTTTTTCTTCCGGCGTGTCATCGGGTGTTCCATGATCCAGGAATATGCCCCGGGACTCCAAAAAGCTGCGGACCCCGTCGTAACGGGGTTTCCCATCTACGTAGGATCGATAATCTTTTTCCATGTCAAAGGGCTGACGCTGATGCTCATCAAGGCCTGGAGCCTTCTCCAGATATTCATCGAAAAGTTTTTTCCATGAAATGGCATGAGCCCTGGCGGTCCTGGTTATAACACCGTCAAGATCAAAAAGGACCGCATCGAAATCTTGTCTTCTGATATTTAAAACAGTTTTTCCCTCAGGCATTTGAGATCCCTCCAATGTAAAGCAAGGCCTTCCCGGAAGTGTTTCTTCCATGGAAGGTATATAGTTAACCTGTATGTGTGATAAAGTTCTACTTTAACTATATTGTAAAGGATAACTATTAAACTGATTAATAAAAGATCGTTATAACCCTGCAGAAAGTTCCTTGGAAAACATGACCTCGCTTCCAACGTTCTATTTCGGGATAAGGTATCAGTTATAACTGAATAGAAGAGGTCATCCCTTGACCCATGAAAGCACACAGGCTAAGGTGATTCAGATATGGGAGGTCATAGAATTGAAAAGTTTCGACGCGGTGGTCATCGGTGCAGGCATTATCGGGGCGGCTATAGCCTATTTCCTTTCCAGGGAGGGGCTCAAGGTCCTTGTTCTGGACAGATCTACCCCTGCTTCTGGAACATCAGGTGCCTGTGATGGTGTCATATCTCTGCATTCGAAAACGCCTGGCCTGAAGATCGACATGGCCAGGGAAGGTATTCATCTGTACAACCAACTTTCCCTCCATACTGACCTTGACCTGGAAATGGATAAAAAAGGCAGTATCTGTCTGGCTGAGACAGAGGAGGAGGTGGTTTTCCTGAAGAAAAGAATGGAAAGCCAGAAAGGGTATGGTCTGGATGTAAGGCTTCTGGATCCCGAAGAGATCAGGTCCATGGAGCCCCTGGTATCTGATCAGGTTATCGGGGCTTCCTGGTGTCCTGAAGATACCCAGATCAACCCGATAATGGCTACCTTTGCATTCCTCGAGTCTGCCAGGGACAAGGGTTGTGTTCTACGAAAAAATGCCCCCGTCACGAGTTTACTTGTCCATGGAACCACGCTACAGGGTGTCATGATAGGTGAAGAAAAGATCTCAGCAGAATGGACAATAAATGCCTGTGGGGCTGAGGCTGCCTATGTGAGCGAGATGATCGGTATTGCCATTCCCATCCAGCCCAGAAGAGGGCAGCTTCTGGTGACCGAACCTGTAGATCCGGTGATCAGCTCGATCCTGCTTGAAGCCCGTTATATGGCCTTTAAGAATAACCCCGCACTTGGGAGATCTTCAGAAGATCCCGCACTTAAGGCGGGTATCAGCCTGTCTGTCGAACAGACCCGGTCAGGATCTATTCTTATAGGGGGAACCAGGGAATTTGCGGGTTACAACAGAAAGACCTCTTATGATGCGTTCCATCTAATGGCTGAAAGGGCCATCCATTTTCTCCCCTCCCTGAGAGAACTCAGAATAATCCGTTCTTTTGCGGGATTGCGTCCCTATACTCCTGATGGGATGCCCATTATCGGGCCAGTGGAAGGGATCGACGGGTTTCTTCTGGCTGCCGGGCATGAAGGTGATGGTATAGCTCTTGCTCCCTCCACCGGGAAAATGGTATCCCAAATGGTCTGCGGAAAATCCGCGGATTTCCCTCTTGAGCTCTTTTCCCTAAGCAGGTTCAAGTCTTCATAAAGGTAATGTGAGAAAATAATGACTATCCATTACATGGGTTTAAGTCTTGTATAAGGAGGTGTTCCCATGAATCTTGCATCCGAATATTGGGGTAAGAAGAATATTTATGGTTTCTCTATTGGTGTTCTCATGCTCAAGTCCAGTTTTCCCAGGGTTCCAGGAGAGATCGGAAACGCTACGACCTTTGATTTCCCGGTCCTTTACAGATATGTGGATGAGGCGAATGCTCCCAATGTGGTCCATGAAGGAAGACCGGAGGTCCTTCTTGAACCTTACAAAAGAGTGGCCCGGGAACTGGAATCGGAAGGAGTAGGGGCCATTACGACCAACTGCGGTTACCTGGCAAAATTTCAGAAGGAACTTGCTGCATCGGTGAATGTCCCGGTTTTTACATCCTCTCTTATGCAGATCCCTCTTGCATACAGCATGCTCAAACCTGACCAGGTAGTGGGAGTTATGACCTTCTGCAAGTCTGCCCTAAGGCAGGAACACTTTGAAGGTGCCGGGGCCTGGGGGATCCCAATGGCAGTAGTGGGGCTGGAAGAAGAGGGAGAAGGCCATTTCTACGATGTGATAATCAACGACAGGAATTTCATTGATGTGGAGAAATGCAGGAAGGAACATATTTCTGCCGCAAGAAGGCTGGTGGATGAGAATCCCAGGGTGGGTACCATTGTGCTTGAATGTACAAACATGCCTCCTTATGCAGCAGATATCCATGAAGTGACCGGACTCCCGGTCTTTGATATTGTCACCATGATGAGGTACATGCATTCAAATATAGTCAAGCCTCGCAGGGGAGGTTATATGTGAGAAAAGGGTTCTTTCCTCCTTATGGAATGAGAGTATTCTGGTGCATGGTGCTTTATCCTTTTGTGCTCCCGGCAATATAATGAAAACAGAAAAAATGGATTATTCCATTAACATTGTCCCCCACTGGAGGTGAATACCTTGGGTCTGAAAAAGAAAGCTCGAAAATTCCTTGAGGAATTCAAGGGAAAATCCTACTCTTTCGGTAAGGGAAATCTTAAGAAAACCGGTAAATACGCAGGTGAGTTCGGTGAAAGAGTCCTCCTTGTAGGCAATACCCCACACCTTGGAGAAGCCTTTGAAGAGATCCTGGGATCTTTCAGAAAGCATGATCTTGAAACGGCAGGAGCAGATGTGGTAAGGGGTGCTGGCCAGAATACTCCAAGGGAGGATGTGTACCGTCTGGCCAATTACATTTTTCATTACAGACCTGACTGCCTGGTGGCCGTTGGAGGCGGGAGTACCATTGATGCCCTGAAAGCGGCGAATATTCTTGCTGCCCTGGCCGAGGAATCAATGGATATAGAGGATTATTTCGGTACGGGTATCGTTACCGGTCTGCTCGAGAAATACGGTACAAAATTGCTCCCCATGGTGGCGGTTCAGACCAATGCAAGTTCAGGATCCCACCTAACAAAGTATTCCAATGTTACCGACACTGGAACAGGCCAGAAAAAACTCATAGTGGATGAAGCCATCATTCCTGATCGTGCAGTTTTTGACTACACCGTGACCTCAACGACCCCCCTGGAAGTATCACTGGATGGGGCGATGGATGGAATATCTCACTGCCTGGAAGTGTTCTACGGGGCAAGAAGTGAGAATTTCGGGAAGATCGAAGAAGTTGCCCTTACAGGGATTGAACTTATCATACGTTCGGCTGTCAGGCTGACCAGTGACCCTGGGGATATGGACACCAGGGAGGAGATTGGGCTTGGAACAGACCTGGGAGGATATTCCATTATGATCGGGGGGACCAACGGTGGACATCTGACAAGCTTTTCCCTTGTAGATGTTACGTCCCATGGCAGGGCCTGCGGTCTAATGAACCCCTACTATACCGTTTTATTTGCTCCCGCCATTGAGCCCCAGTTAAGGCTGGTAGGTGAAATATTGGCAAGATACGGTTATATCCGGGATCCTCTCTGCAGATCCCAGGGAAGGGAACTGGGATTAATGGTAGCTGAAGGGCTTATTGCCTTTGCACAGAACCTTGGATTTCCCACCACCCTTTCAGAGCTTGAAGGCTTCTCTGAAAAGCATATCGAAAGGGCTCTTCAGGCAGCAAAGAATCCCCAGTTGAAAATGAAGCTGGAGAACATGCCCATTCCCATGAAACCTGAGGAAGTGGACGAATACATGGGTTCGGTCCTTAACGCCGCAGTGAGAGGGGATCTGGATATGATAAGAGCCCTTCAGGCAAGGTAGGATAAAGGCAAGGTGTTACACCCTGTCTTTATCCTGCTTTCTGGGATATCATCAGCTATTCAGGGAAGTTAAAGGATCATTTTCCCCCTGTGCTCAGGTATTTTTTCAATGATTCCATAGTCATCCCGGCAATCCCCATTTTCCCCAGGGTCCTTCCGTCTTTCCAGACATCCTGTTGAATAACCACCTTTTCAATTTCAATGAACCCGTCAAGAACGGGAGTGTCCTCTTCTGCCGGATCAGAGAGATACCCATCCTATTTCGGATTTGGATAATCAGGCCTGTTAAGGTATCATACATGTTCAGTATGAAGACAGGCATTCAGGGAACATTGTACTGGTTCCCCTTTTCGGGGAGCCGGTTATTGAAGCAGGGCCTCTCTGAATTATATCCCTGAAAATATAGGGGAAAGAGGTTATGGAAATGGAACTTTATCCCAGTTGTGTGACTTGTGTGATGAACAATCTTCTCCACGTGGCGGAAAGGGTTCTACCTGACCCTGATGACCAGATGATGCTTCTCAGAGAGGTGATGGAAAGGATCGGCCCAGAGCTGAAAACATGCTCTTCCGCACCTGTCCTGACCGGTATCGGTTATTCCGTGCTAAGGGAAATGTCAGGGGTGGAGGATCCCTTTCTTGAAGTGAAAAAAGAGTTCAATGAATTGATGCTGGGTCTTGAAGACAGTTACCAGGACCTGGTGGAGAACATGGAGGATCCTTTACATGCAGCTCTTGTTGCTGCAGGATCTGCCAATCTTATCGATTTCGGTGCATTCAGGGAGATACAGTCTGAAAGAGTGATGCAGATCCTCTCCCACCACCTGGAGAATACCAGGCTTCCTGGGGAGACCTTTGCTTCTTTCCTGAAGCTTCTGCAGAAGAGGAAAGAACTCCTGATCCTCTGCGATAATTGCGGAGAGATAGTCCTGGACAAGATCCTCATAAGGGAGTTAAAAAAGATCATACCTGATCTGAAGGTTATCTGTGCGGTTCGGGGAAGACCCATACTGAATGATGCCACTCTTGAGGATGCAGAAGCTGTGGGACTTGATAAACTGTGCCATGTTATGTCTTCCGGCAGCGAGATACCTGGGACGATCTACAGGGAGTGTCATAGCAGTTTCCAGGAGATCTTTCTGAAAAGCCCTGTTATCCTGGCAAAAGGAGTAGGAAATTTCGAGTGTGCTGACTTTCACGATGAGAGGATATTCTTCCTTTTTATAGTTAAATGCAGGACCTTGTCAGAAAACCTGAAGGTGCCCGAAAGCACCCTGGTCTTCCAGAAGGGAAGAGGGAGCCTTCTATAAAACTGAACCATGAATTAAAAAAAGAGAGCCCTTAAGAGAGCTCTCTGTGCGTTCCTTTCTGGGGATCAACTTGCCGGTTTCGAATAAAGCTGGCTTTCTGAGAGGCTTATCCTCTGGAAATGATCTCCCTTGAACCCTGGAGATGCTTTTTCAGTGATTATCATAGTACCTCCGGTACCCAACACTTCTTTATCTTTCATGATAATCTTTCCCCTGGCGATAGCCATTGAAGCCGTGCATGTTTCGAGGTCCAGGATGGTTATATCCCCATCCTTTCCTGGAGAAAGACTTCCCTTGGTGGTGAGTCCCAGCATCCTGGCTGGGTTTATCGAGGTTTTAAGAATAAAGTCTGCCAAAGACATGTACTGCATTTTTACGAGCATGAGCCCTCTTTCCACAATGCAATTCCGCGCAATGGCTCCTCCGTCAGAAACGAAAGAAGGAACTATGAAACTATTATCGTCTCTTTTTGTTATGGCACATAACAGGATAGCTTCTGGAGAATTGACCGGGAAGCTTACAGGAACATTATCGTCCTCGAGCCAGACCTTTCTCGCCTCCTCGCCGTATAAAAGAACATTTGTCTTCCCTTTACGGGTGCTTACTCCAGCAAAACCCGAAAGGATCGCTTTTTCCAGGCCCCGGGTCGTTTGCGCGTAGCCCCCCATTTCAAGACATCTTCGGGTAATAAGGCTTTCCGGTCTACCTTCAATGCACTTGCCGCTGGTTCCATTGACCATGGCAAGATAGGAACCGCTGACGATATTCTTTCTTGATCTCAATTTAGCCAGCAGATCCAGCACTTCCTCCAGGGCAGGCTTCACTGTTCCCCTGCAGTAGCTGTTGATATGCGCCAGGTGGGCAGATGATGCCCCGATAATATCTACTGCCTCTAACGCGCCCTCCAGGTTGCTGCCTTTCTTTGTAGTCCCCGCATGGATGGCGATATAAGCCTCATTCCGGTTTGACACATCCACTGACCGCCTGGTGGCTTCAGGAGTCAGAGGATAGTGTCCCCCCATGATCTTTATTCCCAGGCCACCCTCTTCCAGAGAACTGAGGATCACTTCTTCCAGTTCTTTAGAAGGGGGATTTTCATTGGAAAGGTTATCACCAGGTATGATGGCTTCAAGGGAGGCGATATTCAATCCGCAGGCTTCTTTCCTGAAACAATCCCTTATCTCAGACACCGGACCTGCGAAATCGACAGCTGTTGTGATCCCCGCCTGGGCAAGCATGTAGAAACCCTCGTGGCCTCCAAGTCTTTCGGTCAGGTGAACATGAGGATCTATAATGCCGGGAACGATTACTTTCCCCTCCATGTCAAGGGTCTGACTGGCCTGTCCAGGGTCGATGTCATCGGCTGCACAGGCGATCCTGGTGCCTTCAATTGCGACATCGAGTTTGCCATCGACGCCGGATGCCGGATCTACCAGCCTTCCGTTCTTAAGGAGCAGGCTGTACATGACTTTTCCTTCCTTCGTTTTTTTTATATCTCTGAAATCTTCTGACCATCAATCCCGCAAGGATGATACCTCCCACAAGATTACTGATCTGTTCCGGAAGATAGAGCATCACTCCCGCAAAGGCAAGGGCAAGCCTTTCCCAGGTCATCACCGGTTCGTTGTGGAAGAAGCCTTCCATGGCAATGTTGAAGGAGATCATTCCAAACAAAGCGGTCACGAAAACTGTGGCTATCCGCAGAGAGGTTGCTGAGTGCTCCGTGAATATAATGGGGGAATAGGCAAAAAGAAAAGGTATCACCAGTATCCCAAGGGCAAGCTTTGTGGATTTGATCCCCGTTTTCATGGGGTCTCCGCCACTTATGGCCGCTGCAGTATAAGCACATAGACACACCGGGGGAGTGAAGCCCGAAGTCTGGGCGAACCAGAACACGATAAGGTGGGCTGCAAGCATGGGTACGCCCAGTTTTACCAATGCAGGCGAAGCCAGAATAGCCGCAATTATATATGCGCTGGTGGCCGGTAGGCCCATCCCAAGAAGGTAAGCGATAACGCCAACCAGTATTATGGCGAGGATAAGATGTCCTCCTGAAGCGGAAAGGATAATGGAGGATATCTTAAGGGCCACCCCTGTCTGGGTGGATACTCCCAGGATGATCCCTGCACAGGCGGCAGCGGGGGATATCCTTATTATTCTTGCACTTGCCAGCTCGAGGCTTTTAAGGATCATGGGTATGTTGAACCGCGTGGCTTTTCTGAAGGCCGTGACCACAAGAAGGAAGATGATGCAGAGGAAACCCGCATAGTAAGGCGTGAAACCTTCCACCAGAAGGTAAACGAGTACCACCAGGGGAAGAAGCAGGTGAAAACCTTCCTTCAGGGTGGGGATCAGCTTTGGCCTGTCCTCCTCTGCCAGTCCTCTGAGGCCTTTTTTTCTTGCCAGGATATGTACCGCGGTGAATACGGACAGGTAATAGATGATCGCAGGAAGTATGGATACCGCCACTATCTGGATATATGGGGTTGAGGTGAACTCTGCCATGATGAATGCACCGGCTCCCATGATGGGAGGAAGGATCTGGCCTCCCGTGGATGCCGCTACTTCGACTGCTCCGGCTTCCTCAGAATCGAAGCCTGTTTTTTTCATCAGGGGTATGGTGAAGGCCCCGGTGGTGGCTGTATTGGCCACGCTGCTCCCAGAGATGGAGCCCATGAGGGCACTGCTGAAAACGGCTGTCTTGGCAACACCTCCACTATATTTGCCCATGATGGCATTGGAGAAATCGATATAGAAGTTACCGACACCGGATACCTCCATGAAAGCTCCGAAACATATGAATATGAAAGTATATATGGAGATAACCCCGATGATCTTGCTGAAAAGACCTTCTGTCGTAAGGTATATATGATCCACAAAGAGGGGAAGGGAAACGCCTTCATGGCCTAAGATGCCGGGAAGGAATCTACCAAGGAAACTGTAGAGTATAAAGGTCAGGGTCACCAGGGTGAGGGCCATGCCAACGGTCCTTCTTGTGGACTCAAGGACAAGGGTCACAG
>JAFGMB010000004.1 GCA_016927765.1 Synergistales bacterium | reverse complement strand
CATTGGAAAGGGGATATTCCTCTATCAGGTCTTACATGAAAGTTTTGTCTCAAAATGGGCTTATCTCTCAGAAGGAGATACCCGGGATAATGGATTCCATATGGGGTGTCACCACCCTTGAGGATGTCTCAGAAGGCGTGGAATTTGTACTGGAATGTGCGCCGGAAAAACTGGAACTTAAACAGGATCTTTTCATGGAGCTTGAACAATGGCTGGACAGAGATGTTATTTTCTCCTCCAATACTTCGAGTCTGAGCCCCACCAGGATAGCGGAGAAGATGGAATTTCCGGAAAGGTTCACTGCATCCAATTTCTGGAACCCTGCTCACCTCCTCCCCCTTGTGGAGATAATGCCAGGGGAAAATACCTCTCCAGATACAGTGGAAAAGGTGAAGACCCTGATGGAAAGGATAGGAAAGAAACCTGTTGTATTGACCCGGGAGACTCCGGGTTTTATAGGGAATCGCCTTCAGTTCGCCCTTTTAAGGGAAGCCATCGCCATAGTCGAGTCGGGCATTGCTTCGAGAGAAGATGTGGATAAAGCGGTCAAATATGGTATCGGAAGAAGGCTTGGAGATACAGGTCCCCTGGAAACAGTGGACCTTGGGGGAGTTCATGTTTTTGCCTCCATATGTGAGCAGCTTTTCCCTTTCCTGGACAACCGAAGGGAAGCCCCAGCCCTTCTGACGGAACTGAGGGATAAAGGCCATCTGGGGTACACCACGGGGAAAGGTTTATATGAATGGACTTCTGAAGAGCTTGAGAGGATCCAGAGATATCGTCAGGAAACCATCATCGAGTGGATGAAAAAGGACAGGGAAAGAGGATAATAAAAGGAGAAAACCAGGCTCATGTCAGATCTTTTCCACTTTCTCAACGGACTGAAAGGAAAAAGGATCCTCGGTATCAACCCTCCGGTTTTCGATTTTGCCTATTTTGACCTCTGGGCCAAACCCATAGGTCTTTTGTATCTCCTGCAGTGGATGAGGGATCTCGGGAATGAGGTTCAGTTCCTGGACTGCATATACGAAGCCAGGGACAAGGCCAAGTCTTTCGGCAGATATCAGCCCCGAAGAACATTAATAGAAAAACCGGAGGCTTATTGGGGTATCCCCAGGAGGTATTACCATTTTGGCCTTGAAGAAGAGGAATTTCTCTCAAGGCTTCTGGCCATGGAAGAACCTGATCTTGTCCTGATAACGTCCATAATGACCTATTGGTATGGTGGAGTTCATTGGGCTATCTCAAGGGTAAGGAAGATCTTTCCCGATGTGCCGGTGGTCCTTGGGGGGATATACGCCAGGCTGTGCCCTGGCCATGCAATTTCATCAGGTGCCGATATGATCCAGACGGAATACCTGCCTGTTCAGGCACCTTACCCTGCCATGGACCTCTATGAGAACGGGGAGTACGGTATCCTGGAGACTTCCTGGGGTTGCCCCATGGGTTGCGATTACTGCGCTTCAAAGATCCTCTGCCCATCTTTCAGCCAGAGGAGTATAGAAGAAGTAGCTCTGGAAATGGACTTTCAGCTTAAGGTTCCCTCCATCAGGGATATGGCCTTTTATGACGATGCCCTCCTCATGAACCGGGAGTTCCATTTCTACAGGATCTGCGATCTGATCCAGGAGAGATACAGCCATATAAGGTTCCATACTCCCAATGGGCTTCATGTATCCCAGATCGACCGGAAATGTGCAAAATACCTTTTCAACACAGGACTTCGGACTATCCGCTTGAGCCTTGAAAGCGTTGACAGGACAGTCCAGGGACAGAGTTCCATGAAGGTCTCTCGACTACAGTTTGAGAGGGCGCTGGAGAATCTGGTATCTGCCGGTTACGGACAGGAGGATCTGGAGACCTATGTCCTCATAGGTCTGCCTGAACAGGACATTGATGGTGTCAGGAAAACCATCAGGTTCGTAAAGAGCCTTGGAGGTACAGTCAAGACAGCCCAGTTCTCTCCCATTCCGGGGACTTCCTCATATAGAAAGGCCCTCGAGAATGTCCCTGCCTTGAAAGAAGAACCCCTCCTTCATAACAATTCCGTTTACTGTTCCTATATTTCCGGGGAACTGGAGCCAGCGGAATTGCAGGAGCTTAAAGATCTCGCGAGGGCATAATCGCGGAAGCACCCGGTTGAGTGAGGGATATTCAGAACCCCATCCCAGGGGTGAGGGTGGATCACTATCATGAACCGTCCATGATCTTGTATTCCGATTCCCCCAGGTATTTCCCGAAAAGAAATGCCACAAAGGTAAGAAGGGGAAGTGAAACGAGGTACCGTACAAAGGTGAAACGCAGGCCCAGAAAGGAAAGCTCAAAAAGGGTCATGGGGATCTTGCATATGGCAGCAGCATTCAGGTAGGTGAATATTACCCCAAGGGAGGCCCCTTTCTTCTGAAGAATGTAACATAGCGGTAAGGCCACATAAAGACCACCCACAACGGTACCTGCAAGAAGTATGGCCCAGAGATAGCCTTTTATTCCTGACTCTTCCCCCATGTGTTTTTCAATGATCTCCCGCTTCACCCAAACCTCGAAAAGGCCGATTAGAATGAAAGCAGGGGGAAGCAGGCCCATCATTTCCCTGGTGAAAGAGATGAAACTCTTCCCGCTCCGGATCCCGGGCTGAAAGCCGGTTAGATAGGAGAGGAGCACGAAGAGGACAAATCCAGTGAAGGTGATCACAGGTTTATAGTGTTTTCTCCAGTTCATCAGAAAAACTCCCCGAAGGCAACGCCCACTGCTATTGAAACCAGCAGTGCGATCAGAAGGCTGGAAATATTTCTGGCAAAGGCCACTTTCGTTCCGAGGAAAGCCTGTTCCATGGGAAATGTGACGAACCCCACCATCATAAGAGTGGTCGTAAAAGCAGCCAGAACCGTGTAAGGGATCCCCTGTTCAGCCAGTATTCCTGCAAGAGGGAAAGCAACGAACCCGGGCATGGCGGTAATGGAGCCCACCGAGGCTGCGATAAGGGAACCGAACCAGATCCCCTTACCCGAAAGAACCCTGGTTATGGTTTCAGGAGGAATGAAGCTCAGGCTCAGTGAAACCAGTACAAGCACTATTATGAACATGGAAAGCATCCTGCTGAAGGTCTTCCAGGATCTTTTCAGTGCCATAAAGGTCTTGTCTCTATCCAGGAAAAAGGAAATAACCAACATAACAAGTGCAGCTATCCAGAGGGGCATCACTTTCCGAACAACTCCAAACGGGATGACTGTATTTATGATAACGGTTTTCATAAGGACTGATGCCATATGTTATACCACATTTCCTGGTCCGAAAACTTTTCCAGTGGCTATCTTAGGTATATGACATTTTAAGAAGACCCCGGACATTTCAGTCCAATGACCTCCATGGACGTGAGAAAGGCTATCGTGTAGAGAGCACGATCATATATCATTGTTAGCCACAAGATATTAATTATTGTGTTCCTGGCCTTGTATCTAATTCCAAATTTTTACATCAATGAAACGCAGATAAGGTGGAATACTGGACCTAAAATATGTTACATTTCCCGTTAATGGTTTACCCAAGAGGACCAAGGGGGGTTGAGAATGAGAAAAAGAGTAAGAGAAGTTCTTGCAGGATCCCTAGCAATGATCAGGCGGGAGAGAGGGACCTTCTATTCTTCCACCGTCGGCACGTTACTCATGTGTTTCGGAATAATGGCTCTCACCATTCCCTACAGGTTCCCGGACACGGGAGTTACGGGTCTTGCCATCCTGTCGAATTATATCTGGGGGTTATCTCCGTCCTGGATCATAGCTATCCTTAACGGGATACTTTTTCTCTGGGGATGGCGACAGCTTTCTCCCCGTTTCATTCTATGGACCATCTACGTGGTCATCCTGACCACGGGAGGATTGAAATTCTTCGACATGTTCAGTTATCCCCTAATTGAAGAGACCCTTCTTGCCGCCATACTCAGCGGCGTGATCAAGGGGCTTGGTATAGGTCTTGTCCTGAGGGATGGTTCGTCTACGGGAGGTACGGATATAGTAGCTGTTGCCCTGAGGAAAAGATTTGGAGTGGATATAGGTATGTACAATTTCTACATCAACGTATTCATCCTCCTGGGAAGTTATTTCGTGGTCGGTCTCCAGGGGGTTCTTTACGGTGGGGTCATGCTCTATACCGAGGCCATAGTGATAGATAGCGTACTCCGCTCCTTTGACAGGAGAAAACAGCTTTTCATCGTCACTTCAAAGATCGAGGAGACCAGGGACTTTATCATAGAAGAACTGGGAAAGGGTGCGACCCTTCTACACGCTGAGGGTGCATATTCAGGAAGGGACAGGCCCGTTCTAATGTGCGCCCTTACCAGAAGGCAGATGGTAGAGGTCAAACGTTTCCTGGCAGAAGAGGATCCTTCTGCCTTCGTGATAGTCGCAGACGCAGCGGAAGTTGTGGGTGAAGGATTCCGAAGCTGGAAGGATATATAATCCTTTTCCTTAGGAAGTCACACCTTTCCTGTGCTGAGTGTTGATATTGGTCATCAGGACAATCAGGATGCAATTCTGTTATAAGCCCACAGGGTTTTTCTTCATATGGAAGTTACAGGTCGGAAAAAGTCAGAGAAGACTTCTGCCCCTATCCTGAATCATTCATTCCAGGGGATACAAATCTCCCAGGAAGGATGAAATTACTTAAGGGTCATGACTAGAACAGAGGATTCAAGGTTACATGGGATCACTATTTAGGATATGATTTAAAACCAGGTATAAGTCGATATTTGATTGGCAGCAGACTGAATTATTCCTTACAAGGAGGTATTGTTTATGAGCTTGAAGAAGAGATCTTTGTCCATTTCGGTTTTTGCTGTATTGCTCTTTATCCTTACGACTCCTGTCTTGGCAGCTCCAGTTCTGAATTGGGGAGACCTTTCAGGGGAAACCGATGTGATCCCTCTCATCTTGGAAAGAACCTTGGAAGGTGACAGTTATTTTTCTCCGGTCCAGGGTCAGGCGGAATT
>JAFGMB010000049.1 GCA_016927765.1 Synergistales bacterium | reverse complement strand
CGAATATTCCTGGGAGAGGATCTGGGATTTCTATGGCGAGCCGAGACTTGGATCCCTTATCCTTGACTTTCTTGACAGGAATACCACTCCTCGCCTTGGCAGTGATGAGAGGATGGAATTCCTTAATCGTGATCTAATGGATCTTTCAGAGCTTTCCCTCATCGAAGAATTTCCGGAGGAACTACTCCTTGAAAGTCCCGGCAGACCGGCTTTGAAGGATTTCTTCACCTTGTGGAGCGATGGGAAGATCAATCTTAACGTGGTACCTGTCCAGGTTCTGGATATGATAGATGGTATTGATGAAACCGTAGCATCTGATATTATGGCTTTAAGGGAAAGGAAAGCAATTACCGGTTTTGATGATATCTATGGGGAGATACCGTCTTTCCCTGCCGATATCCTTCCCAGGGTCGTCAATCTCCTTGGTTTTAAAAGTTCCTATTTCAGGGTAATGGTGGAAGCCAGGCCCCTGCAGAGTGAACATCAGGGGATATTCATGGCGGTGCTGAAAAGGGAAGGATCAGGCTGCCGCATAATAAAATGGGAGGAATATTAATTCGATGCAGCTTCCTGGAAACCCCTTCTACCTTTTATCGGACGGCAAGGTTCAGGATCTTTCTGAACTGGCCTCTCTTCAGGAGAAAGATCTCTCCGGGAAGAAAGGGCAGCCAGTGTTTCTCGTGCCCTTCAGATCCCTTTCTCTCCAGCACTTCTCTTTCCCTTTTTCAGATATTTCACAGATCCGGAATGCCCTGGAGTTGAAGGTAAGGGCTTTCAGCCCTTCCAGTAACCCGCTACAGGTCCTTCCGACCATAACCAGCAGAAGTGGAAGGGAAACAAATGGCATTTCATGGTTCATATCCGGAAATGAGCTGGATGCGTTGGAAAAAGAGTTTGAACCCTTTCCTCACCAGCGGCTCATCTGGCCAAGCTCTCTCCCCCTTGCTGCAGAAATTGAAAGAGACGGTGGAGGTCTCTGGGCAGATGAAAAGAATATATGTTCCATGCTTTTTTCAGAGGGTCTTCCTGTTCTTTATTCATGGAAACCGAGAAGGTCATCGAACCTTGATAACGAAGAGAAATGGCTCATGGATTATTCAAGGAATTCGGGTATTCCCATCGATAACCTTGTGACTGTCGATCTTACAAGGGGCAGGGATGAATTGGAGAGATACCTAAGGATGGCTGGAAAAGTACTGCAGGAAAAGGATACCTACAGATCTGTCAACCTTTCAAGGACAATGCTCGATACCGAGTTGTACCTGGAAAAAGCATCAAGATACCTGACCCGTTCACTTTGGGTTGTACTCCTTGTAGGTCTTATAGCCTTCGGATCGGCTTTTTACAGGTACAGCACCTTCAGCTCCACCATAGAAGATATCAGGGAAAGGGGTATTTCTATTTACAGGGATGTTTTCCAGGGTAAGGGAGAGGTCATAGATCCTGTAAGCCAGGCGAGATCCAGGCTCAATGCCCTGAAAGAAGATGGCCAGACCGGTGATCCCCAGGAACTTCTCGGCAATGTCGGAAAGGCTTTCCTCACCCTGGAGCAACAGGATATAGTCCTCGATATACTCCGTTACTCAAAGGATGGAGCCGATATCTCGGGACGCTCAGGAGAAGTTGCCCTGGTCCAGTCTTTCCAACGTGAACTTTCGGGCCTTGGGTTTGATTCCCAGATATCTGATATTCAACAGATACCAGGGGGAGGCCTTCGATTCTCCCTTACGATAAGGTGGCGTTAAATGCTTAAAAGAGTGTCTTTATCCGAATTTCTTTCCAAGCCCCTGAGCCGCTTTCATTTCCCTGGGAAAGCCGTATTTCTGCTTATCCTTTCGATCCTGGTATGGGGCAGTTTCCTGTTTTTCCTTCAGAAAGCGGAGGAGGTCAGGGGAAGGCTCGAACTCCAGGAGAAGCGATTCATGGATCTACTTGTCATGGCCGATGAATACAGATCCAGAACCATGACAATAATCCCCGGGGATGGTGAAATTGCTGAGCGGGATCCCATGACACTGATCTCTGAAGCCCTGGACGTGCTCTCACTTAAACAGAACCTGGTCCAGATGTCCGCCACATCTTCCGGTGTCACTCTACAGCTCAGGAATCTTTACGGAGGTCAGATGATGAATCTCCTTGAAAGGATCAGCAGATCCGGCCTCAGTGTGGAATCCACTGAAATTAAAGCGGTGAACACGGATCAGGGACGTATGCTGGATATATCGGTCATAGTGGTGAAGAGATCATGAAAAAGAAAGTGACGCTCATCCTTTTATGCTCTGTTCTGTTCCTTCTTGTCTTTGTTGTCACCTGCTGGAACTTCATTTCCTGGAAACAGGTGGGGGATTACCTTATGAACGCATCTTCCGCTGAAATGGAACGTCATGGGGTAACCATGTCCTATAGGGACCTTACAGTTGATAAAGGCCTGAACCCCCATGTTCATGTGACCGGATTGGAACTGGTCAGTTTTGCGGGGATCATTGAAGCTGGGGACCTGTTTATTTCCCTTGAGCCCTTTGGTTCCCTTCAGCAATTAGGCGGAGCTTTCTCACTTTCAATCCCATCCCTGATCATCAGGCCGAGAATAGGTGGTATGACAGAAATGACTTCGGGCGGGACAGGGGATTTCCTTATCAGGAAAGATCTTCTGATCTGTAAAGACATGAACTTTGAAGGCGATATTTCCATTTCAGGAGGGGCCAGATTAGATCTTGATACGGGCCGGTTAGCTTCTGAAGGACTCTTGGTGCAGGTCCCTGAAGAAATTGACAGGAACCTTGATGTGCTGACCGGATATTTCCCTATCAAACGGACAGGGCCCGGGCAATGGAGCCTGAAATAAGAATGAGGTCGAATCTGATATGAAGTTTTATTCTTCTTTACAAGATAAGGGGATAAGGGGATCTGGCTTTCCAGGGCTGTTCCTAAAGACCGGAAGCCTGAAAGCCCTTGGGATCCTTGTTGTGACCGGCTTGACGGCCCTGTTGCTTGGATGGTCGGCGACTTCCGTTCTGAATGCCTATCTAGCGGACATCAATTTCCAGAGAAAGGCTGATGCCTCGATTACCAGGGCGAAAACGACCCAGGAAGCCCTTAAAGGGGAAAAGATCTCCTCTTCATGGAAAGACTTCCTTGCGGGGAATCCCTTTAACCTCTCGGTTCCGGACAGGCAAGAGGGATCAGTGGTGGAAGACGCTCCCAGGGATATCGCCTTTGATATCAAGGGAGCCCAGCTTGTGGCGACCTTTCCCGGAATTGCACTGGGTCTCAGGGAGAATGACAGGCTTCTTGTCCTTCTTGAAGGGCAGGAGTACCAGGGATACAAGGTCATATCCATAGAGAGCGAAGGTGCGGTCTTTCAGAAGGATGGGCAGGATTATATCCTTCCTCTCCTTTATTCAGGGAGCGGTTCAGGTAACGGATCGTCATCGGGGAACTCCGGTTCGGTCAGGAACAGCCCCGGTCCAGTGGAGATATCCCGGGGCGAAGTGCTTCCTCCTTCTGACTCAGAGCCGGGCGCGATATCCCAGGAGCTGGTCAACCAGCTGCTCCTGAACCCCTTTGACGAGATGAAAAAGATCCGGCTCAGGGCGAAATTCGATGGGGAGGACGCTTTGGGTATCCAGGTCCAGTGGATAGCAAAAGACAGTATCCTTGGAGAGCTTGGTGTTGAGAAAGGGGATGTTATCCGATCGATAAACGGTATTCCCATGAGAAATATGGGTGATATTTCCAATGCAATAAACTCCCTCATGGGAGGTAGCCGTTTTGACGTTGAAGTGCTCAGGGATGGAGAATCCCGGGAGCTTACCTATGTGGTCAGATGATAAAGGCATAATAACCGGGAAAGGATCAGCCGGATTTACCCTTGTGGAAGTTCTGATCGCCCTTGTCATTATAGGTTTAGTGGCGACTGCATCGATAAAACTTGTCATCATGTCAGGCAGAAGCCTTGAGGAAGTTTCTCTGCAGCGTGATATCATTGAAAAAGGGCGGGAGCTCCAGTTCGAGGCAATAAGAGGGGCCCTTCCCGACAGCGGAAGGGAAAGGGACCTTTCGTGGGAGATCAGGAAGATCTCCATACCAATACTCGAGGGTCAATGGACTGTAAATTACAGGACCCTTCTTGTAAGTTATTCCGGAAGAGAGATATTGTTCTATATTCCCTGAAACGGAGGTAGATGGAATGATGCGTAAAAGGATCGTATTGATACTGCTGGTCTTTATTTTCGCTTTTACAGTTACTTCTGCATATTCCCAGGAAAAAATGGATGAAGAGAATCTCGTCCAGGCCGCGAGGGTGATGAGAGAATCGGGACGGGTTCAGTTCAATTTTACAGATATTGATGTGGTGACATTCATTCGTTTCATGTCGGAACTTCTCCAGGAGAATATCATTGTACCTCCCTCGATCAAGGGAACCATTTCCGTCATCTCTCCACAGCCTGTACCCCTTGACCAGGCTCGCCAGGTGATGCTTTCAGTTCTGGAGATGAATGGCCTTACGGTCCAGCAGATGGGGGAATACAGCAAGGTGATACCCCTCAAGGCCGGAGCCGGGACGGAGAACGTTGTAAGAAAAGGGAAACTCGGCCCGGGTATAGGCGAACAGGTGGTTGCCCAGGTAGTCCCTCTTGACTATGTGGCTGCGGCTTTCGTTGCAGATGCTGTTAAGCAGGTATCAGGGAAGGATGTGGGTATCCTGCCCATCGGAATGGGAAACGAGATACTCCTTACAGGCAAGGCTTCAGAGGTTAACAGGGCTGTAAGCCTGATCCAGACACTGGATGTTCCCGACAGCATACGTACAAGCCGGGCTTTCCAGTTAAGGTATGCATCCCCACGTGTGGTGGCTGCCCATCTGTCAGAACTGGCAAAGGACAAGTCCGGCCCTCTCAACGGGCTGATGGCTACGGCAGATGATGCAAGTAACCAGGTCATCGTTGTGGGTGAAAGGGACACCCTCTCTGAGGCGGGAAAGATAATCCGGAACCTGGATATACCTGCAAGGTCAGGGGATTTCCATGTATATAAGCTGCAGAACGCAGATGCCCAGACCGTGGCTGAACAGTTGAGCCAGATCCTGGCAGTAGCAGCGAGACTTGAAGCGTCAAAGGAAGGACAGACACCTAATACAGTGGTGGCGGATGTTCCCACCAACAGTCTTATCTTTGCCGCACCCCAGCATCAGTTCCAGTCAATAATGGATATAATCGAAAAGATCGATATACAGCCAAGACAGGTCCTCCTCAGGGGTCTTATTGCCGAGGTGAACCTTACCAAGCTTGATGACGCGGGCATCGACTGGGCTACCTGGGGCGGAACCATCACGGGCGATGCTTTCATAGCCACCCAGGCACAGTTGGGGAAAAGTTCCATTCCTGATACCATTATCAGTTATTTCAGGGACCTTACCACTACCGAAGAGGAATTGAGGAATAACGAGGGTGATGTTATCGGTACTACTACCACTTATGACAGCAAAGCCCTGGTGTTCGCCTATGTGAAGATGCTGAAACAGTTCGATGCTATCAACGTCCTTTCCATGCCTCGTTTGCTCTGCACGGACAACATGCCCAGCGAGCTCCAGGTGGGGCAGGTGATCCCTCAACTCAGCTCCTCTGCTTCGGACCTTTCAAACCCGAGTGCCATCCAGAACAGTTATGAATACAAGGATACAGGTCTTATCCTTAATGTCACTCCCCATATCCGCAGTGGGAATCATGTCTCCCTCGAAATAGAACAGAGTACGGAAGACGTTCTCAGTGCCATGTCTTCCACAACTCCCGTCACGGCAAAAAGAATGATCAAGACCACGGTACAGGTGGGAGACGGAAAGACGGTCATTCTCGGTGGTCTGATAAGGGAAGCGGAGAAGGCCATGAAACAGAGGGTCCCCGGCCTTTCCTACATTCCGTTGATAGGGAACCTCTTCAAGAGCTCCACCAAGCAGCGCGAAAAGATCGAACTCATGGTGTTCCTTACTCCCTATATTCTGGAAACCCCCTCGGAAGCGGAGGAGTTCACCCAGGGTATAGTGCTGTCAGGACAGCATGGTATGAGCGAAGCCGAAAAGAAGATCCAGGAAAGACTGGAAAGGGAATACAGGGAGATCCTCAGGCGGGAATCCCGTTAATCCATTTTGAGAGTTAATGCCGAGGGGGGACCCTTAAAACAGGGGTTCCCCTTCAGTTATGAGTTTTCTTTTCTCTTTCATCCAGCTCCTGCTTCAGGAAAGGAGTGTCTCTCTTGCCCGAGATCATTGCAGTGGCCAATCAAAAAGGAGGAGTCGGGAAAACCAGTCTGTCTGTGAATCTCTCGTCAGGTATTGCCCATCTCCTGAAAGCCCGGCAGATGAGGGTGCTGGTCATAGATAGTGATCACCAGGCAAACGCAACTTACCTTCTGTCAACAGAGAACATAGACTATAAGGATTCACTGGCGTCAATATACCAGGAGGATCTGATGGAAGATCCGGAGAAGTTGATCATGGAAACAAGGATCCCTTTTCTCGATCTTGTCCCTGCTTCACCGTTCATGGCCTCGGAGGAAATGAGACTTGCCCATCGTGAAAGGAAGGGTGAAAGGCTGAAGCTGTTTCTCAGGGCCGTGGGAAGGAATTACTCTGTCATATTCATAGATTGCCCCCCGGCCATCAATCTTTTTGTCCTTAATGCCTTCTTTGCCGCCACCAGGGTACTGGTACCTCTTCCTCCCGAAGATCTTGCCATCCAGGGTTTCGAGCAGCTCATGAACCAGGTGCAT
>JAFGMB010000048.1 GCA_016927765.1 Synergistales bacterium | reverse complement strand
TCTTGATACTGATCCAGTGAGAAAGAAAATGTTCTGGGAAAACCCCCTCCTGCTTCAGAAAATCATTATCCTTCTCGAGTTCATTCATGGCCTGATCAAGTGAACCCGGTAAAAGTTTTATTCCCTCGGTCTCTTCATAAATATTTTTTTCCAGAGGGCCAAATCCAGAACCCACGGGATCGATCTTTTTCTGTATCCCGTCCAGTCCTGCCATGAGTAGGGACGCGAACATGAGGTAAATATTTGCGGTAGCGTCTCCTGATCGGAACTCGAATCTCCTTGATTCCGGGTCTTTCGCATAACCCGGGATCCTGATCGCACCGGACCTGTTCCCTGTTGCAAAAGCGATAGCTATTGGAGCTTCATACCCTCTGACCAGCCTTTTGTAAGAGTTCGTGGAAGGACATACAAGACCCATTAGAGCGGGCGTATGAAGAAGTATACCTCCCAGGAAATGAAGGGCCATATCGGAAAGGCCTGCATAATTCTTATCGGGGCCTGCAAAAACTGATCTTCCCTTTTTCCGTAGAAGCATATGAACATGAAGGCCGTTCCCTGCTTCTCCAAAGGCTGGTTTAGGCATGAAAGTAGCCGTGACCCCCCTTCTTGCAGCCGTATTCCGTATAATATACCTGATGATCATGGAAGCATCTGCAAGATGGGAAGCCTCTCCAAGCTGGACTTCTATTTCCTGCTGTCCCGAGAGACCCACTTCATGATGATGGTATTTCACGTCAGCGGCTATCCGGTCTATAAGTAGTGCAGCTTCTGTTCTCAGGTCCCTGTAGAGATCCAGGGGAGAATCCACATGGTAGGCTGTTCCGGAATGCATCTCGTGAGCCCCAGGCAGATCCTCAGGATCGATATTCCACCCGGTCTGACTGCTGGTGATCCTGTAACCGCTTGACCATGGTTCATCCCAGAACCTGACATCATCAAAAAGGTAATATTCGAATTCCGGGCCAACAATGAATTCATCAGCCACCCCGGAAGCCCGCATGACCTGAATAGCGTTTTTAAGGATCATCCTTGGATCCCCCGAATAGGGGGAAAACCCGGTCGAAGTGATCTCCTTTACCGTGCCAAGGAAGCTCAGGGTCCTGCATTCCCAGAAAGGATCTTCAAAAGCCGTTGATATTTCCGGTACAAAGACCATATCACTCGATTCAATAGGAGCATATCCATAATTCGAGCCGTCAAAACCAAAACCCTTTTCAAAAAGCCCAGGAGACAACCTTGTGGCAGGGATCGAAAGATGTCTCCATCTTCCCTGGATATCTGGAACTTTTATATCCAGGAGCTCGATTCCCTTTTCTTTCACATATGCTTCCAATTCATTGAAATCTTTAAACATAGGGATACCTCCATGGTAAAATATGTTCCGTTCAGTGGGACATATGTATTATTGATAAGAACGTTGCACTTATCATAATATTCAAAATTTCTCTTGTCAATTTTTGCAGAAACAAAGATCTTTCCCTTGACAGGTAGAACATGGTGCTTTACCTTGGGTAAAAAGTTCAGAGGGAGGTAATGATAATTTCAGAGGGACTGGTATCCAAAACCATGAAGGTGCTGGAAGCTTTACTTGAGAATGATAACAGTCTTCCCCTAAGGGAACTCGCCAGGAAATGCGGACTTCCCAAAAGCTCCCTCCACAGGATACTTGTGTCCCTGGAGAAGGAAGGCTGGGTATTCCAGAACCCGGTCAGCCGGGAATACCGTATGGGAATCAGGTTCCTGATCTTCGCGCAGAAGTGGCGTATGCATCAGGAACTGGTCATTATTGCCTCTCCTCATATGGAAGCCCTTTCATCCCTTACCGGGGAAACCGTGGTACTGGGGATGTATGAGAGCCAGGAGGTAAGGATCCTTCACGTGGTGGAAAGTCTCAACCCCATCAAATATCATTTCAGGATAGGGGGCCTTCTTCCTTTGACCGCAGGAGCAATGGGAAAGATCATGCTTGCCTATTCGCCGGACCAGATCGTAAAAAGAATCTTGGCAAAACCATTGTCCGTATATACTGACCATACGATCATTGAGAGCCGGGAACTCAGGGCTGAACTCGAAAAAATCCGGCAACAGGGCTTTTCGGTCAGCCTGGAGGAAGTGGATATCGGTGGGGCAGCTATTGGCGCTCCCATCCTGGACGAAAATGACCAGCTGGTGGCTGGTATCATCCTGGATGGGCTGGCCTCAAGGATCCAGGATCGACTTGATGAATTTATCCCCTCCATACTCAGGACCGCCGAGGCCATATCCACTGAACTCATGCCGGCACTAAAGAGAGATATATGAATATTGCCATACCACTTGGATAAGGAGATGAAAAAATGGGTCTTAACGATGCCTGGGAAAAGGTAAAAACATTCCATGAAAACTTCAATGCCCCTGTAGCAGAAGAACCTCGCATGCTATCGATGGAAAGGGCCCTGGCAAGAGCCGCATGGATGCGAGAGGAAGTGGACGAATTCCTTGAAGCTGGAGATATTTATGCCCAGGCCGATGCCATGATAGATCTGATCTATTTTGCCCTGGGGACCATGGTAGAGATGGGCATCCCTCCGGAAGAACTTTTCGATGCGGTCCAGCACGCAAATATGCAGAAATTGTGGCCCGACGGCAAAGCCCACTTCAGGGAAGACGGGAAGATCATCAAGCCCGAGGGATGGGAACCCCCGGAAAAGGAACTCAGGGAACTTATCGACTCCCTTTGCGCAACGCAATAACAGAATATGATAACAACCACTTATCTCGAGGCAGGGAAACCTGCCTTTGTTTTTTTCCACTATTTCCAACTCAAAAATAGCTCTTACATTCTGCCTCAACTCACCTGAAAAAACCTTTACAAAAGGAATTAAAAGTAAATCCTACAAATAACGACTTTAAGAAAGAAAAAAAGATATATTCCTGCCTGGCTATCTTTAAATCATCTCTGTTAGAGTTGTCTAACAAATTTTCTCCTGATAAAGTATATGTTAAAGTTAGATTGAATTAACATTTAGTTTGTATTATCTGATTTGATTAAAATCCACTAATGAGATCTTGAGAATAAGAGGGGGTGTAACAAATGAGTAAAATAACAAGATCCCTGGGAATTTCATTAATAGCGTTGGTAGCAACGTACGGAGTATCTGAGGCACGTAGCTTTGAAGATCTGTACAATTCATATTTCGGAGAAGAGGTTGTGCCCTACAGGGTGGAGCACTCCCAGCAATCAGATATTGAGGATATGTGGTTTGACGTCAGAAATGAAGCAGACCCTAGAAAGAGGGCTGATATAGGCCTTCACATACTCGAAAAAGCAGTTGGTGGCGATCCTTCACAATGGAATATTGCTGAAGGGTTTGTAGAAAGAGAGGGTTATCCTCTGCCTGTGGTCTTATTCCAGACCACTCTCATCACCATATCGTCACTTTATGAGGTCGGGGACCCCGGTTCCATGGCAAAGGCAAGGGACCTTGCAGAGAGTTTAATAAGCAACCCAGAAACCCTTACAGTGCTCAGAAGATCTTCCGGAAGTGATGTTCTGGAGGTTAGAAGAGCTCTGAGAGCAAGAGATCACCATGCAGGGGCAGAATATCTTCAGGTTGGCGGCAATGGAATTCTCCAGTTCAACATCGCTCCATTGGAGAAAGTAAGAGGCAATATCAGGGAATACAACGCATGGAGCAGTCAGATGATATTCCTGAACAATTCAGGGCAGATCACCAGCGGAATTGGCAGATACGCCTGGGATTGGCGATCAGGAAAAGTCTACAGGATAATAGATCGTGAAGATACCAGCCTGGGGACTTTTGCCAGCGATGGACAGGGACCTGCCCCAGGGGGTGGTGATGACGGAAACGCCGGCAATACGGATGACGATGATGACGATGACGACAACAGCGGGCCGGTAGGCGACGACGATGATGATGACGACAACGGCGGGCCCGGAAATGGTAACGGAAACAGCGGAAACCCCGGTAACGGTGGTGGAAACAATAATGGTTCAGGCCCTGGTTCCGGGAACAATGGAAACAATAACGGTCAGGGCAATGGTTCCGACAACGGGGGAGGCGGCTCCGACAACGAAGGCAGCAACGGAAATGGCAATACTGGTAGCGGCCCCGGAAACGGTAACGGAAACGCCGGAAACCCCGGTAACGGTGGTGGAAACAATAATGGTTCAGGCCCTGGTTCCGGCAATAACGGAACCAACAACGGACAGGATGGAAGCAGTGAAAGCAGTGAAAACGATAACGGTGGAAGCCGGTCTGGACTGGGTGACGGAACAAATCCGGGGGGAGGATCCGGCAATAATAACGCCGGTGGAAGTGCCGGTGGCAGCGGGTCCGAAAATCCTGGTGGAAGTTAAATTCCCAGTAACAGGTAAAAGCCGTACAAAAGGACTAGCACTTTTCAATTTAACGACCATGGAGGAACAGAAGAAAGACCGGGATCTCCCGGTCTTTCTTCGTATCATCAGAGGAAAGCAAATATGAAAAAGTCGAAAAGAAGAGCTTTTATTTGAATAAACAAAGAACCCCTTTAAAACAGGCTTTATATACCCCTATGGGGTAGTTATTGCAATCCTGTGGGTTTTGCAATGATCAAAAAGTTTGATATATTTAACATGTAGTTAGAAGCATTGCTTGCAGGAATATATTATCAACGCCATTGAAACACCTCCTTTTTAGCAATGTGATACACTCCCCCTAAGAGGGCCGGTCTTCCCCACCGGCCCTTATTTTTTTCGTAAAAAAAGCGGAGCCTTACAGCTCCGCCTTAGAATAGCGCCTATAATTTGAGAGCCTTTGATCAGAATGAACTTTTTCATCCTCCCGCCAGAAGAGGCAACAGGAGGACCCAGTCACCCTCGTGGAGGATAAGATCTTCCTTTTGAAGAAAACGCGCATCCTTGCCGTTGAGGAATATTCGCACACCTTTTCTGAATCTTTCCGGGGTCTCGAAAATTCTTGGCCTTAACATTCCACCGGAGAGATGATCCAGGTGCTCTACCAGGTCCCAGATATTCCAACCCACTGGTATTTGGTATTCCTTCTGTCTTGGCCCTTCCCTTCCCTCAAAAAGAATAGTCCCCCTTACATTTACTGTGATGTTATCCATCTCGACCAGGGAGATCCTTTATGATGTCCTCAAGCTCCAGTTCTTTCAGCTTTTCCGGAGTGGGAATACCTTCTTTCGTCCATCCCCTGGCCGAGTAATACTCGTCGAGCATGAGATCCAGGTCTTCTCTCGTTATCCTCTCGCCCCTGGACAAGCCGGTCTGAAGGGACTCTTCCATTATCCTTCTCGGAAGATAGTCGTCCTTCCGGGAAAAACCTTCCCGGACATTGAACATCCTGGCCAGGTTGTTCATCCTCTCACCGAGTAACCATACATCTTTTTCCTTATACTCCCATCCCGTGACCGTGGTAAGGAGCTTCCCCACCATCTCATGGGATTTTTCCAGCAAGGCGCCCTGAACGGGAAATTCACAAAGGGTGGGAATGTCATAGGCCCCTGAAAAATCCTGGTTCCACTTTGTGAGACGACCTTTGCCTGTAATGGAGAGACGTTCCACCGGTTCCGGGATATCAACACCGTAGACCTCCTGGGATGCATAGCCACGGTTGTGGTCCGCCCCGGTGTAACTGGTGGCGAAGTTCACCGCCATGGCCTTAAGCCCCCTGACATCGTAGGCGGGAAGCTCAAGCCCCTTGACCTCGATGGCATAGAGGTCCGTGCCTTTCCCGATCGTTTCGGAAGCCTTCTTAACCCCATCAGCAAAGAGGGCACCAGGGCCTTCACGATAAGCCATCATCCGGAGAAAGGCCAGGCTTTCCTCTTCTTTTCCGAAACCGAGGTCCAGGCCTTCGCTATGGATGATCCCCTTCTCCATAAGCTCCATGGCCATTGCCACGGTCACACCAGCTGAAATTGAATCCAGTCCAAGGGCATCACAGAGCCTGTCCGCCGCTATTACAAATTCAGGATTACGGATCCCCATGACGGAGCCGAGGGAATAAATGGTCTCGTATTCAGGACCTTCCGTGGATATTCCGGAATAGCTGCCATTCCTGTTCATCCTCACCTGGCTGCATCCTATGGGGCATCCATAGCAGGGATTCCTTCCCTGATCGTATTTGGAGAAGGCCACACTTCCGAGACTTTTCACCACATCAGCCTCTGCCGCATCCTGCCAGTTATTGAAAGGGAAAACTCCCATTTCTGCAGTGGCTTCCACCGTTGAAGAGGTTCCGAACCTGGAAAGGTCATTATAGGTTCCCGGGTCTTCCTTGAACATTTTCAATATCTCCCGGACAACCCCCCTGAAAGCAGCCTGGTCCGAGACAGTTACTTCCCCGGTTCCCCTGACGACCAGGGCCTTGAGGTTCTTACTGCCCATTACCGCTCCAACGCCCTTACGTCCTGCTGCCCTGGCCTCGTTGATGATAGCAGAGATAAGGCTGAGATTCTCCCCGGCTGGACCTATGCAGGATATCCTCACATTATGATCTTTAAGGTCTTCCTTGAGGTAAATCTGGGTATCGAAGGTATCGAGACCCCAGTATTTCTTCGCGCTCCTTATCTCTATCCTTTCATCGCTGATCATGATATATACCGGCTCTTCCGCCCTGCCCTCTATCACGATGGCATCATATCCCGCCCATTTCATCTCTACAGGGAAATAGCCTCCTGTGAGAGAGTTAGCCAGGCATCCCGTCAGTGGAGACCTGGTACCTATGTTAAGCCTGCTGGCACAGGGGGTTCGGGTCCCTGTAAGGGGCCCGGCCGTATAAACAAGTTTATTCCCCGGCCCCAGGGGATCCGTACCCGGTAGAAGCTCGTCATAAAGGATCTTTGCGGCAAGGGAAGCACCTCCCACAAATTTCCTCAGGACCCTTTCATCTATCTCTTCCACAACATGATCTCTCCTGGAAAGATCGATCCTTAAAAGTTTCCCGGTGAAGCCTCCGCTTAAAGTCATGGCTATTCCTCCCTTACTCACCGACATAAGCCGGAATGTCGCCAAATACCGCTCTTTGATACATCGAACTCCTTCTACTCTTTTTCAGGCAGGGGGAACCCCTGTCAATTTCATAGATAGGGAATAGGGGTAAAAGTTCCTTATCTTTAATGAAGCTCTGATCAGGAAGCCAGGAGGGACAGAAATTCCAGAACAGATACCACCAGGAAAAGCACCACAAATAGATACATTTTACCTGCTTCAGAGGGTCCCCATACCCAACCTCCGAAGAGGACGAAGAGACTGAGTACAAGAAACAGAATAATTATGGGTAAACCGCCAATGTACTGAATGATCTTTTTTCCTGAATAGATACCCCATGATACAAGAAAAAAACAGAACGCGGCCAGGGCTGTCATTCGGATCCCTGTACCCCTGTTCGCTGCAAGAAAGTATGCTGACATAAGGACTGCACCACATAACAGATTGAAAAGAAGTGCCAGTTTTCTCCCTAAAATGATACCTGCCTCCTCTGATCCATCCTGGACCTTGTAAAGACAGGTTCAGGTGATACCGATCATTTTCCTGAGCCTCTCTATTATATCCATCTCTTTTGCATCTGACATCAATACTGGTCCTTTAAGAAAAGACAGGAAGACCTGCAAGGTTCCTCCCTTCAACTAAAGAGGGAAAACAATGGCATACAGAGAGACTATCTCCTGGAAACGATGAATTGATGATTTCCGGTCAGGCCACGAATGAAAAACTGGAATCTTTTCTACAGGTTTGTGGAACCTTTCTGTAATAGAAAAGATCTATCCTTTTTTGCGTAAACCAGACACCCATCCCTGTGACGCGTTTTCATAGGAGGCGGGAAGGTGATTCCCGCCTCCTCCCCCTCCGAAGAAAAGGACTTATTCCTGGTAGGGCCTGGCAAATCTTCCAGAATAGACGTTGTTCTCCTTCAATCTTTTATTCCAGAAAGATCCCAATAAACCTGAACTGTTAAGGATACGAAGAAGGGGGATGTATAGGTTGGGAAATAATTCTCTTTTCGAGAGCCTGTTGATCAGTTTCCGGTCAAGTTGACCGGTCCTTCCAAAATTCTCACCCAGCCTGGTGAAAGAGGAAAGCATCTTGTTGTTGATCCATCCCGGACCAGACCTGATACTTTCGACTCCACCCCTTACTACGGTCCCCAGGTATTGACAACCCAGCCTGGAGCTCAGTTTGAACAGGTATTTTTCAACTGCCCTGCAATGAATGGATTCGGGAAATCCAGACTGAACCACAAAACCGAGCCTTACTCCTTCCAGGGAGCCCTTGTAGGGTTCAAGTCTTTCAATAAAGGCCTTCACGAGAGCAGGCATGGAATCTACATAAAGAGGGAAGGCTATTATCACATTTGAAGACTCGATAAAATGCCTGACCATTACATCATGATCTCGTACTTCCCTTAGATAGTGCACAGCGGTTACTTTACCCCATGTCTTGAGATAGCCCTTCAGAAAAGCCTCCAAGAGCACCTTGCTATTGCTGTTTTCTCCCCTCGGTGAGCCGTTAAAGACCGTTAATCTCATTGGCGATCACCCCCACAGGTGTGTTGGTTACTTCAAAAAGGGCCAGTTTCGAGTGAAGATTGATGGCATTTCTTGAAAAGATGTTCCGGTTAATTTCAAGGTCTTCAGGATCCGTGTCTCTCTCTTCCTGAAGGATAACCCCTATCAACGGGTAGTGGTCATATCTTTTAGCGTGATGGAATTCTCCCTGTACTATTTCAAAATATGGGAGGACCAGGGGAATAAGTTTATCAATGCATTTTTTCAGGGTGGAGGTAATAAAACCCATTTTCAGGGGGGATGAAAAAATGACCAGATCAGAATTGATGTATGACCTGCACACCCACACCATGTCATCCTTTTTCAGGCATTCACCCGGGGTTTTGACCCAGCAACCGAAACACCCATCACAATAACTGATATGCATATCCCTCAGGGTGTAATTGACCACTTCATTACCCGAAGTTCTCAGGGTCTCCTCAAGACCCTCAAGGTAACCATCAAAGGTCAGGTCCCGGATATCCGGATTACCGTTAAGAAGAGTTATTCTCATTATTCAAAACGCCACTCTTTAATGTAGTATTGGTTTATTATATTACACCATCGCTTAATGGGATTGACAAGGTCTCCTTAAATCCCCTGGCTAATAAAGTCCTTCAGGAATATCCTTGTGACATTCTATCCAGATAAACAAGTTTCTAATTCTGCTGTCTTTAGGTTTTAGACAGGGAGAAAGGGCAATAGGAACTTCTTTTTGTTCTGCTATTCTCATAGCCTGGTAAAATCTGAAAAAACCTGCCTTTATTCTATATACTATTATAACTGCATGCTGGTCTTCGGGTCATGGAAAGAGACTTCTTTGTAACGTTTATGAACTTCCTCGATAAGATCTCCGGAAAAGATAGGAGATCAATCTTTTTCATGCAGACCCATGGATAGCCTTTGGGGGTGAAAGAGAACCCTCGATAGAACCTTTCTGTTTCATTTTCAGCCTTACAGTGTGTTAATATAGTGAATGGACATAACCGGATGAAAATACAAGTTTTGAAGGGAGTGTGGGATCACATGGGTTTAGCTTCATCCTCAATTGAGAGAAGAGACTCGAAGAGACAGTCCGCCCTTGTGTCGAATAATACTTATGGGCACAGGTTCATGATCTTTTCCCTGACCATTTTCTGCCTTGTCATTTCTGGAGTTCTCATTTCATCACCAACCTTCGGATCCTCTCTTTACCAGGACGTGATATTCCAGAGAGAGAATGAACCTTCAAAGGATATCCCGATACCTCTGAAGAAACTCCAGGTAAGTGGGATGGGTCCAATCTCAAACCTGGAATTGATAAGGAAGATCCCCTTCTCATTCAATGCCTTGACCAGGACAGATCTGGTAATTCAGAAGGATGACAAGGAATTTCAGAACTTCCTTAAGACCATGCAGATATACTGGAAGATCCCGGAAAACCGGAAAGTGAAATTCAGCTGGAATACCGAAGAAGATGGAGTAGCATCAGCTCTCTGGCAGGTCTCTACCCTTCGTTTTTCCCCGGACAACACCCTTTGGAAAAATCCTCCGGGCCTTGTGGCCAGTGGACCTGCCCCCCTGGAAAACAGGCAGTCCGGGAAATACCCCAGGGTTTTTTTTGTTGATTTCGGAACCTTTGCCCCGAAACCTCCATCAGAATCATCCCTGCTTATAAAACCGGAACAGATCTTAAAACCGGAGGTCAAAAGTGTGCCAAAGCTGAAGTTGAAACAAACCACCCCCACACTTCAACCTCAACAGGCCCCTTCAGTTCAGATCAAGCCGGTGCAGGGACTGCTGGATATCAAGAAAAAGGATCCCCTACAGACTTTTAACATGCCCTACTATGTGCGCGTGGTACCACTGGATAGTGCTGGAAACCCATCAGGCATTCCAAGCGAACCCGTTACGATCCTTTACGGAGATCCCATAAATGACGGGTCCATAGAGTTCGTTCCTTCCGCCTTTGAAAAGCCTGATGCTGTCCTGCCGTGTGTAAGGGTCATGAAATATATACCAATCCAGAACGAAGCACCTGATGCCATGTATCATGTAGTCGCTGTAAAGGATATTCCCGATCCTTTTGGAGGGGAACCATTGACAAGAAAAGGGCAGAAGTTCGACATCAGGCCGAGACAGGACGATAAAAGCTGGCTTGAAGCTGTAAGTGATTTCTTCTCAGACGTGGTGGACTGGGTCAAAGGTGCAGTAAACTGGGTATCGGAAGCATATGATTCCATCCAGAAGGCGGCCATCGATGCCGCATGTTCCGTAGCTGGAGAGCAGTTCAGGGGGGCCTTCGAGATGGGCCTCAATATAGGCATGGCAGCACTGGGAGTGCCTCCTTCCATTCCCAATTTCGACGAACTGACAGAAATGGGAGTGGATTACCTGGTGGCCGTGGCAACAGAGCAGGCTGTAGGAATAGGAGTTGACCCGGCCATAGCGAAGGACGCTTCAGAAAAAAGTATCCATGCCTTGCAAAAAGAACTGGAACATCAGGCCAATGGTGGCGGGTCCGGCTCCCTCTTCAAACCTGACCCCGATTTCTACTACAGGCCTGCTTATATGATGGTGGAGATAAGTAACAATAATCCCCAACCTTCCCATGCAGGAACCGGGAGGATCATGATCACTGTAAAGGACGGCCAATGGGACGCAGACCTTTTTGATAAGGTTTATTTCCGTATTCCTTCCCTTAAACCGGGAGAAAGGATATCTATGCCCATTTATCTGAAGGAAAACATGGAGAACAGGATAGAGGATCATGGGTATTATGATGGTATGCAGAGATTCTGGGGCAGGTACATGACACCAGCCAGGGTAACCGTGATGTCCGGTGTTTATGACACTACCTGGCCTGGCGGAGGTCCCGGGGATTACATCTACGACAACAATGAAGGGGTCTGGCAGCAGTTCATCATTCAGGATCCAAGAAATGGTATGATCCCCTGATCACCCGGAAAAATTTCAAATCAAGGGGTATCCTCAGGATACCCCTTTTCCTGTTAACAGCAACAAAAAGGTTCCCAAAGGCCGGTTTTAACGGAAAGTATTAAGGCTGACCCTGGAAAAATCGATCTCCTCCAGTGCTACCCCTTCTTTTTCTTCTCCCGGATAACCGATGGCAATGATGGATTCAACCCTCATATGGTCAGGTATGGCAAGAAGATCCTGGATATACTCCTCGGCAGAATCATAATCCGAGTGATCCCTGTTCCGTATCTGGATCCAGCAACTCCCGAGACCAAGGGAATGGGCCGTGAGATGCGCTGTAAAGGTGGCAATTGAACAATCCTCAACCCAGACATCGGTCTGGTTCTCATCCCCAAGGACAACAATGCCGAGAGGAGCCCCTTCCAGGAATTCCGCACCATGTCGCTTGGAAGAAGCCAGCTTAAGCAGGAGTTCCCTGTCATCAACAAAAATGAAATGCCAGGGTTTTACATTCCTTGAAGAAGGGGACCTTAAAACTGCTTCCTTGAGGATCTCCACTTTTTCCTTTTCCAGGGGTTGGTCCTGGAATTTCCTTATACTTCTTCGGGTCCTCAGCAAGTCTAACATTTCCATCCCTCCTCGAAAAATGATACATCAGGTACATTGTACCTGTTCTTTCCCATGGCAGGCATGGAGGGGATCCCCACCTCCCATGGCCGGCCCTGCATGACAGCATACCCAGGCTATTCGAGCTCGACCACACCCTCCACCAGGTTAAGCTCTTCCAAGGCCCCGGGTATTATCTTCAGGGTCCACCCGGGAACACCGGCTCCTCCATAGATGAAAGGGAATTCGAAGATCTTCCTGTCAAGGATGAAAGGCAGAGCAAGCCCCACAAGAGGTATTGATCCAACCTGAAATCCTGTTTCTTTCGAAACCCTCCCTGGAGATGCAAGTTTCACTTCCTTTAAGGCAAGGGCAGAAGCAATCTTCTGAAGATCTGTCTTACCCTTTCTCCCGGAAATGACAAGGGCCCTGAGCCCCCTTGAGGTCTCAAGGACAAGTGTCGGAGCTGTCTGACCTATGGGTATGCCGAAATGCTCAGCACCTTCTTCGGCACTTCTGAGAGGTCTTTCATGGTAGATAAGCTCATATTCAAAACCAGAATGATCGAGCATTTCTCTCAATTGCCGGATAAAATCCATAGAAAGACACCTTCATTCCATCCAATGAAAAAAACAGCCCAGGATGGGTCGTTTTATCCAGAATTTTTGAATTAGAAAATGGCGTAATCCAGGTCTCTTTTATCGGTTATGAACATGTGCCCCGGGGAATGGGTTATCGCAAAGGGAGGCCTTGTTTTCATAAGAGCAGCCTGGGGTGTTACACCACAGGCCCAGAAAACCGGGACTTCTCCCTCCTTTAGAGTAACCCTGTCACCGAAATCAGGATCATTGATCTCCCTTATACCTATGACAGAAGGATCGCCTATATGGACAGGAGACCCGTGCACGGAAGGGAACCTCCCGGTGATCATTACCGCCCTGGACACCATGGAATGAGGTACAGGTCTCATGGAAACCACCATGGGCCCATGGAGGGAACCTGCCCTCCGGCATTCCATGTTGGTAATATACATGGGGACATTGCGCCCCTCTTCGATATGTCTCACGGGAATACCGGCCTCCAGTAATGCTCCTTCAAAGGTAAAAGAACATCCCAGGAGAAAAGCCACCATGTCATCTCTCCAGTAATCGGTCATATCAAGGGGTTCGTCCACCAGGAAGCCATCCTTCCATATCCTGTACCTGGGGAGGTCCGTTCTGAGGTCGCTGCCTGGTGCAGTCATCAGGGGAACAGGTTTCCCCACCTCGGTCACATCGAGGAGAGGACAAGGCCTTGGATTCCTCTGGCAGAAAAGGAGCAGGTCATAGGCCAGGTCTTTTGTAACCACCACGAGGTTAGCCTGGGTATATCCGTTTGAAATACCTGCCGTGGGACCTGTCCATTCGTTTGTACGTATCATCTCTCTTGCCTTGGAAGGTGACAATTTCCCCAGATGCCTCTTCGATCCCAAAAACAAAACCCCCTTTTAACCTGGCTGAATATCTG
>JAFGMB010000047.1 GCA_016927765.1 Synergistales bacterium | reverse complement strand
CTCAATCCCCCCATAGACTGGGTCAGGACAGACGCTGGCTGGTGTATGTGGGAAAAATACGGGAATACCGTACCTGATTCAACCAGGGAAGTCCTGGGAAATACAGATGCTGCACTTATGGCAGCTATCACATCAAAACCCGGAGTAAAGGGTTTTAAATCGGCCATACTCCAGATGAGACAGATCTTTGATCTTTACATTAACCTGAGGCCCGCTAAATCCATGCCCGGCATTCCCTGTTACAGGGATGATATCGATATAGTTATGTTCAGGGAGAACACGGAAGGTCTCTATTCTGCAGTGGAATGGCGTCCTTTCCCTGAGGAACTTTTTGATATCCATCCCAACCTGGCCAGATTCAGGGGAAAAAAGGAAGTCGCAGCTTCCATGAGGGTCTTCTCTTACGAAGGATGCGAAAGGATCATCAGATCGGCCTTTGAATATGCAAAGGTCACCGGCCGAAACAAGGTCACCGTGGTGGAAAAAGCTAACGTCATAAGGGCTACCAGCGGCATGTTCATTGATGTGGCCGCAGAAGTTGCGAAGGATTACCCTGAAGTGGCTTGGGACAAGGAAAATGTCGATGCCACCTGTATGTGGCTGATAAAGAACCCCCAGAACTATGAAGTGGTTGTAACTTCCAACATGTTCGGGGATATAGTATCCGACGAAGCTTCCCAGCTTGTAGGTGGCATGGGCGTTACCGCCAGCGGCAATATCGGTGAAAACTATGCCCTCATGGAACCCTGTCATGGGTCTGCCCCAAAGTATGCCGGGCAGTATAAACTGAATCCGGTAGCCATGCTCAATGCTGCTGGAATGCTTCTTGACTACCTCGGACTTGAAAATTATACACAACGCATGGAAAAAGCCATGTATGATGTACTCAGTGAAGGCAAGGTCCTCACGTACGACCTTCTGAGAGACAAGGGAGTGGAGGATTGGGAGACAAGAGCCTGTTCAACCCTGGATATGGCAAAAGAGATAGCCGCGAGATTATAACAGTTATTTCTAAAAGGAGCCGGGTAAGTACACTGGCTCCTTTTTGTATTGAAAAATGGGATATTAGCTGCTGGTCTCATGGATAGTGGTTTTTAATAATTGAAAAAGCTGAATATTGTAGACATGAATATGCTATAGCAATTATAATCGGAACAGTGTTTTGTGGAATTCTCGGCGTTGTATTGTTTTTTTGGGGGAACCTGTGTAGTAGAAAAAGAAAAGGAGGAGTTGACAGTGGCTGAGGAAAAAGTGGGGAGAAAACCGACCTTAGCAGAAGCGTTATTAGTTCTTATCGTTATTGCGGCTGTTATTAGTTACTCTGTATTGAAGCTGGGAGTTGATGCTCACATACCCATTCTTCTGTGTGCAATATTTACTGCATTTATGGGAATCGTGGTTCTGAAACAACCCTGGAAACAGATCGAGAACGGAATGATAAACGGTATTGCCATTGCCATGCAGGCGATCCTTATTCTGAGCATAGTGGGCTGCATGATAGGGGCATGGGTGCAGAGCGGGGTAGTACCATCGCTGATCTACTACGGACTTGAGCTCCTCTCGCCTGCCTATTTCCTTCTGGCGACCCTGCTGGTATGTTCGGTAGTATCTCTTGCCACGGGTAGTTCCTGGACCACCAGCGGTACCGTGGGAATTGCCATGATGGGAATTGGTGCAGGACTTGGGATCTCAGCACCTGTTACTGCTGGATTCGTTATTTCCGGTGCCTATTTCGGTGACAAGATGTCACCCCTTTCAGATACCACAAATCTTGCTCCTGCAGTGGCCGGTAACGATCTTTTCGATCACATTGCTGCGATGATATGGACAACGGGACCTACCTACCTTATCACGGCTGTCATTGCAGGTGTAATGGGAATGAAATATGCAGGTGGAGCAATCGATGTCAGTAAGATCTCTCTTATCCAGCAGGTCATGCAGGCTGAGTTCAGCATCAGTCTTCTCGGTTTTGTGCCACCTGTTCTTGTAATAATCCTGGCTGTCATGAAGACACCGGCAATCCCAGGACTGATAATCGGTGTTCTAACCGGCGCAGCTATGGCTCTTTTCCAGGGTACGGGTCTGGCAGATGTGCTTGGTGCCCTTCACTACGGTTATGAGACAAGCATCGCAAACATGGTAGCTGAAGCAGGGAGCATGGAGGCGGTGACTGAGGCCTTGAAAGGTGTTGCCCTGGTGGGTGATGGGTATAGTATTGAAATGATCAATGAAGTGGGGACCCTTCTTTCCGACCTGCTCACAAGGGGAGGACTCGATTCCATGATGTGGACCATTTCTTTGATACTTATAGCTCTTGCCCTTGGCGGTATCATGGAAAGCGCTGGTTTCCTTGAAGTGCTTCTTGAAAAGATGCTTCTTGTCATCAGAACTGTTGGAGGTCTTGTCACTGCAGTAGTTGCATCCTGCTTTTTCTGTAACCTCTTCCTCGGTGACCAGTATCTTTCAATAGTGATGCCCGGCCGCCTTTTCAAGCCGGGATTTGAAGAGTTTGAAGCCAAGGGCAAGAAGGGACTTGCTCCCAGGATGCTTTCACGTGCCCTTGAAGATGCTGGAACCCTTACTTCAGCTCTTATCCCCTGGAATACCTGCGGTGCTTACCAGTTCAGTGTTCTTGGAGTGTCAGCCCTGGCCTATGCTCCTTATGCATTCCTTAACTGGATCAATCCTCTAATGTCCATTGCAATCTCTTATATGGGCATCGGAATATTCTGGAAGGAAGATATGAAAGCGAAAGAGGAAGAATAACATAAATCTCTATTCATTACTCTCAAAGGATATCTGACCTTTTGATACAGGCCCCGGCTGGGGTTTTTCCCGATGACCTCAGCCGGGCTTTTTTGAGGATGAGATGTTGATGTCGAGGATAATAGAATCTCCATTCGGTTCCCCCTTTTCAAAATGGTTCAAAGTGGCGTCTGTTATAGTTGGCTCTTCTCTGGTATTTGCGGGTTATCTGCGATTTTCCGCAGGTAATACCAGTGGAGCTTTGTCATATTTTATAGTTGGTATATTGTGTTTTTTCTT
>JAFGMB010000046.1 GCA_016927765.1 Synergistales bacterium | reverse complement strand
TATACCTGTGATCCCGAAAACCCTCTTGCAGAAGCGGTCCTTGTATCAGGTAACAGGATCGTCTGCCTCGGGGACAGGGAGAAGGTGGAAGCCCATCCAGGCAGCATGGACCCGGTGAGATTAGACCTGGAAGGGAATCCTCTTCTACCAGGATTCAGCGACTCCCACCTTCATCTGCGTTCCGTGGCAAAACAGGCGCTGGCCCTGGACCTCAATTCCGCAAAGAGTCTCAGGGAAGTCCTTTCCATGATAAGAGAGCAAGCCTGGAAACTGCAGCCTGAGAACTGGATATACGGTGTGAGGTTCGATGACACCCGTTGGCCCGATAAGAGAATGCCCTCCCTTTCCGACCTGGATGACCTTGACATCCCCAATCCCGTGATCCTGGTCCGGGTATGCTCCCATATCCATGTGACAAATACCAGGGCCCTTGAAAAAGCGGGGCTTTCCATGGAAAAAGGCCTTCTCCTTGAAGACCAGGCTGCCCCGGTGATCAACCTGATGGAAAGGGAGATGTCCTCTCCTGCCATTGAAAAAGAAATGCTCCATCATACCTGCAGGAAACTGGCAGGTGAAGGTATAACATCAGCCCATACGTGTGGTACCGCCGCCTACGGCCTTGAAGAGAATATCCCTGCATACTGGGAAATGCATGAACTTGGAAAACTTGCCCTGCGGATAGTCCATTACAGCGATGAAATGCCTGAAAAGGGGATCAGAAGCGGACATGGGAATGAATGGATAAGTTATGGCGGTTACAAGATGTTCCTGGACGGATCCCTGGGAGGCAGGACAGCAGCCCTTACTTCGCCCTATGAGGACCAGTGGGAGAACATGGGAATGTTGAACCTGAGCCAGGAAGAAGTGACTTCCAGAATCAGAGAAGCCCATGAGAGGGGCATCCAGATCCAGGTGCATGCCATCGGCGATGCCGCCATCGATCAGTTCATTCGAGCCTTGAGATCTCTGAGAGGTATGGCCTCCCCGAAAGGTGACCTGAGGCACAGGATAGTACACCTCCAGGTATGCCGCCCCGACCAGATAGTGGAACTGAGGAAACTCAGAGCTATCTGCGACATACAGCCGGTTTTTGTGCCGAGTGATATAGAGATCGCCACAACCAGGCTTGGAAAGTGGAGATCAGGGTGGGCATATCCATGGAAAGATATGCTCACCGCAGGACTTCACCTGAACGGGTCAAGTGATGCCCCGGTGGAACCTACTTCTCCCCTGAGAGGGATCTGGGCTGCCATTAACAGGACCAGCGATGAAGGTGAGCCTCTCCATGGCTGGAGACCTGACCAGTGCCTGACCCTTGAGGAAACCCTGCCCCTCTTCACATCCAACCCACCCATGGCTGTAGGGAAGGGAAACATCCTCGGCAGGATCAGGGAGGGCTTCCTCGCCGATATGGTCATCCTGGACAGGGATATCTGGAGATGCCCACCCCAGGAGATAAGGAAGATCAAGCCCCTCTTCACTTTCGTGGATGGAAGGTTGAGCCACGGGAGGATAGAAGGCTGGCCTTCTATCCTATAAAGACATGTCTCCCGCTTTGATGAACCCTTTCTTCCTCATGTATTCGGAAAAGAACAAGGTCAGTAACGCAGGCAGAATAAAATGGAGGGTTATCATACCAGGCCATGCTTTCGAGCCCATTTCCGCAAGAGTTCCGAACTGCCCCACAAGGCCACTGGTACCCATGCCTGCGCCTATCTTGTTATTCTGCATATGGAAAATTACCGTGGCCACAGGTCCAAGTATGGCAGAACTGAGGATGGGCGGTATCCATATAAGGGGGTTCTTCACTATATTAGGGATCTGTATCATGGATGTACCCAATCCCTGCGAGATAAGCCCGCCCAGCTTGTTCTCCCTGTAGCTCTGGACGGCAAATCCTATCATCTGGCAGCAGCAACCCACTGTAGCGGCACCTGCCGCAAGTCCGCTCAAGCCAAGGGATATGGCCAGGGCAGCACTGCTTATGGGGAGGGTCAGGATCATTCCCATCATTACAGAGACAAGTATTCCCATGGGGAAGGGATGAAGCCTGGTTGCCATGTTTATCATGTTCCCTAGCAGATACATCATGGACGCAATCCAGGGTCCGGCATAGATCCCCGCAAAACCTCCCGCCAGTATTGTCCCGGCAGGTACAAGCACTATATCCACCTTGGTTTTACCCTGTATAAGCTTTGAGAATTCCGCTCCGGCAAGAGAAGCGATAAGAGCACCCATGGGCTCTCCGATATGAAGCACAGGAGCCGCGCCTTCGAATGTTACTGTCCCGGCACCGATAGCACCTGCTATCATGGAAGCGAATATCCCGAGGGGTGAAGCTTTTACGCTATAGGCAACCCCTGCTCCTATGGCAGGTCCCATCATGAACTGGGCTATCCGGCCGAAATCCGACAGCATGGACAGGTCCATGAAGCCAGACAGCTGTTTTATGATCAGCCCTATGATAAGTGAAGAAAAGAGGCCCAGGGCCATACCGTTAAGGACCCTGATGATGTAATCCCGAAAGATCTCGCCGGAAAAAGGCTTTGCACTCATGAAATTGACTCCTCCTACTATATGTATTTACAGGTGTCTTGTCACTTGAAGCTAAAAAAATATATCACCTCATGCATCTTTAAGCAAGTACCCCGATCGTTCAAGCTGCTCGATTATCCTCAGATAGGTCTCCTCATCGGGCACCTCTATAGTATGGAGATGAACTCCCTCGGTAAGGATCGAAAGAGGTTCCGCATGTTCCCCCACTATCCTTTTCATGAATTCCTCCACGTCATGCCTTGTGGAGATCATGAGGTTTCCCCTGATCTCACCGTATATAGGATGCTCCACTATCACGTCGATGATCTTTCCTCCCTGGTCGACTATGATCTTCAGTTCTTCATCCATATCTTCATTTCCCAGGTGTCTTGTGACAATGGTCTTTCTGATCAGGGAAGAACCTTCGATCCGTTCAGGAATGAGATAACCCTGGGGAGTCGCAAGGATCTCTTCTCCCGCTGCCCGTAAAATTGCAATATCCTGTACTATGACCTGCCTGCTGACACCCATTCTTTCTGCAAGCTCGGAACCTTTTACAGGCTCCGGGCTTTTCTGAAGGATCTCTTTTATGGCTTGCCTTCTTTTCTCGGAGAACATTTCAACCTCCTTCTGCGATGACTTGTTCATGGTTCTTTCCTTTGAAAAATAATACCACGAAGCAGGGCCCCCATGAATTACCAGGAAAATTTCTCTTTTCAGGATCCTTTCCCGGGAAAGGAACAGGTCAACGGATACTTCAAGGATGCAGGGGGAAAGGATGCATAAGGTATCATAATATTAATTGAGATATTATTGAGAATGGGTTTGACCCTCAATCCTTTGAGGGCACAGGAGCTTTATTTTCATGAACGGATCCTGACAGCTTACATTCCAGCACTGTTACTCTATCCCGGGTTACCATGGAACCTCATGGCGATCTGAAAAACCCTTTCATCTTTCCTGGGATAGAGATGGATCAATTACTTTGGATCCTTCCCGGTGGAACGGTCGGATCAGGTGGAGGCAGCCTATGAATAAAGTGGCAATGGTCTCGCAGGATAGCTACAACTACGAGCAGGTAAGATCACGCATGAAAGAAATGATCGGTCTTCTCGGGGGTATGGGCAATTTTATCAAACCGGGGGACAGGGTCCTTATCAAGCCAAATCTTCTCTCCGCTTCAAAACCCTCAAAAAGGATCACCACCGACCCTGTGATCGTAAAAGCAGCAGCTTCACTGGTCCTGGAAGCCGGGGGGGGTCCTTTTATCGGGGACAGTCCGGCCCTTGAACCATTTCCAAAGGTCTCCAGGGATACTGGAATGGAACTGGTGGGCAGGGAACTCGGTATACCTGTTAAGGAGCTGACAGGTCCTGTAAAGGTGGAAACAGGTCCTGGTTTTCGTTTCAGGAATATAGAGATCTCCTCCCAGGTCCTTGATGCCGATGCCGTTATCAACATCCCCAAACTGAAGACACACTGCCAGATGCTCCTCACCCTGGGTGTTAAAAATCTTTTCGGAACCGTGGTGGCCCAGAGGAAAGCCGAATGGCACTACAGGGTCGGTCTGGACAGGGACCTCTTCGCATCCCTTCACCTGGACATATACAAGGCAATAAGGCCCACCCTGACCATACTGGATGGAATATGGGGAATGGAAGGCCATGGACCGGGAAATGGAAATCCCAGACACTTCGGGTTGATGGCAGCATCAGGGGATGCCCTGTCGCTGGATATGGCCATATGCAGGTACCTGGATATAGACCCTGATAATTTTCCTCTTTACAGGGCGGCAAAGGCAAGGGGTTTCAATGAACTTATTGAAGGGGCTGTAATAGTGGGAGACATGGATCCCCAGGACCATCCTGCTGAAGTGAATATCCCCAGGCTCGATTCACTTCATGTCCTGCCGGGGTTCCTGAAACTGTTAGGGCCCTGGCTCGTTTCGAGACCCTACCAGGACAAAGCTCTCTGTATAGGCTGCGGGAGGTGCGTGGACATTTGCGCCGCAAAAGCCCTGGAACTGTCACCGGACAGGACCCTGCATTATGACTATAAAAAATGCATAAGGTGTTTCTGCTGCCAGGAAGTATGTCCTCGGAATGCCATAAAATTCAGGAAGGGCTTGCTCCAGAAAGTTATGGAACTTTTTCATCGCTGATGGGGATGATCCGTTTTATTATGCCCTTAAGTTCGATCATTGCCCTGCTTAATTCAATTTTCAGGTTCAGCACATCGCAGCTCTTGAGAAAAAGGACAGAAAAGAACGCTCCCATTTTCCAGCATGGATCTGGTTTCCTGGTTGCCATCAGGAGAGAGGCCCTTTTGCTATAGTATTTTCTCCAAAGATGTATCCTTTGAAAAAGGGATAAGGATGACATTTCGGGAAGGACAAGTTTTTTATACATCCTGATACCGTCAAGCCTCAATTTAATGGCATTCCTGGTCATTTTTTTACCTGATCCCCGTGAAACAGATGATCCGGACAGCCTGTAAAATCCCGTAAATTCAGGCATAAAACCTATTTTGTAATTATTCTTCAAGGCAAGGATCCACGAAGGATAATCATTTAGATGCATAAAACCATACCTGGTCAGGTCCACCTTTTCGTACAAACCCTTCCGGTAGAACATGGAGGGAGCGTAAATCGAAAATCCCCTTGTGAGCATCATTTTCAGCTGCGTCCCGGCATCAGCGGCAAAAAGCCTTTCCATTCCCTCCCCTGAAAGGGTCCTGATCTTATATATCCTTCCACTATCATCCTCCTGGAAAGACCTGATAATGCTGCTGAACAGATAGAGTCCTGTGGATCTGAAGTGATCAGCTGCTTTCGATAATGCACCAGGAGACAGAATATCGTCTGCGGCGAGATGCTTGATATATTCGCCTGTGGATGCCTCTATCCCTGTTCTTTGATTCCTGACGATTCCAAGGTTCTTTTCATGGGATATTATCCGGTAGTGTTCAAATCTGCTGCCCCATTTCCGGAACCACTTTTCAGCAATGACCAGTGATCCGTCCCGGGAATTATCATCACAAAGGATCACTTCCAGGGGCTTGTAATCCTGTGCCAGGATGGAATCAAGACATTTTTCCAGGTACATCTCCTGGTTATATAAAAGGACAATTACCGAGAATCGTTCTTTCATCGAGGGTCCTCCAGTCAATGGAACAGGTATGATGATTCCAGTGGAAAAACACTATTCCTGTTATTACAATGAGGCCATTCCCTGTCTTTCAATGGCAGGAACCAAGATCCAAACGGTAAAAATCGTGAACAGTGGCAGTGGCACCGAAGCTTTCCTTGTTCCAGATCAGCCCCCTGTTCAGGAACATCCCTTCTTTTTCCGTGGAAATACCGAAATCGAGATATTTCCTGTCCTTCGAAAATACCTCCATTAGATGGTGGATCATCATGTCAAGGGCAAAATATCTTCGCCCTTTTTCATTTATGGCAATATATTGCAAATGAGCTACAGTATCGGTGAGGTATACGATCACACCTCCAATCATCTCATCCCCCAGGTAGCAGCAGACAAGCCTGATCTGCCCTGGAAATCTCATCATCAGACAGTTCATTTCCCGGTAAGTGTGAACAGGTAATACCCCGTGTCTTTCCATGAGCACATGGGCCAGAAGTTCCATGAAAACTGCGAGGTCTCCCTGTTCAGTCACCCGGAGACCCGTTCTCAAGGCAGAACGAATTTGTGTTCTTCGCTTTTTGGACAGTCCCCTCGTTGAAGAAAGATCTATCGTTGAAGACACATCCCTTCTCACCAGTGAAGCCTTGTTGATGAACAGGGCATAGAGGTCTTCCTCTGAAGGGTACCGATGGTAAATGTGGGGTATTGCCTTATACAGGATATCCTCCATGCCAAGGCGGGCGAAATGATCGATAATAGCGTTGAATATCTCCAGCATCAGGGAAGTCTTCATCCTGTCCCCCGAAATAACCCCTCCGTAGGTCAGACCTCCATGAGAAGTTATCCTTCTTCCCTTTTCATTCGCAGGGAAAAGGGCAAGGGTCCGTTTTTTCCGGGAGTCCTGAATGATCAGGGAATGATCATTGAAACGGTGTGAATGGTAATCCATATAATCTCGAAAGAAAAGGAATGTACCGTTTTTGGAATGGGACACAAATTCATCCCATAGGCCCTTATCTGAAGGATTATATTTTTTTACATAGATCATGAGCGTCCTTTCTTTCAGGTGCTGAACATAATGAACCACCTCTTGAAACCTTCCTGGAGACCCTTTTTTCTCACAAGTGATCAAAGTTGAAATATGGAATTCCCGGTTCTGAAAGTCATTGATACTACAGGGATCATTGAAGATCTCCCTGCATGGGTTATCCTGTATCTATCAAAGGCATTCATGCCTTATACATGTACAGGATCTTTTCTCTATTCAAGGATTATATAATAGAGCAGTTATTACCAAGATGGAAAGGATGTCCCTGTTTTGACAAAACAAGTGCTTATACTTGGAGGAGAGGGAAAGGGTGCTTCAGTTGCAGCCTGTGTCCAGGAAATGCGCCTGATCCATGGGATCCGGGATCTCGAAATAAAAGGTTTTCTGAACGATTATCTATTTGGACACAGGAAGGCCATCGATGAATGGCCGATCCTCGGGAAAACTTCCGACGTTTCCAGGTTCAGAAAGGAAGGTTTCTATTTTTTCTATGCCATTAATCCATTGGGGTATGGTCACCTCAGGACCAGTTTATTCAAAAAGACGGGCCTCGAGGAGGCTGACCTGGTATCTGTAATTCACCCTACGGCCCAGATAGCTCAAAGTGCCACCATAGGGGCAGGAAGCTATGTGATGTGCAATTCCTACATTGGCCCCAGGACAAGGGTGGGTAAATGTGCATATATCGGCGCAAACACCTGCATCAGCCACGATTGCCAGATCGGTGATTTTTTCCGCTTTTCAAATGGAGCATTAATGGCATCCTATGTGCAGGTCGGGAACGGGGTGGATATCTGTTTAGGGTCTACTATCGTTGACCAGGTCAGGATAGGTGATTTTTCAGTCATAGGAGCGAATTCAC
>JAFGMB010000045.1 GCA_016927765.1 Synergistales bacterium | reverse complement strand
TTTTCAGAGATCCTAACATCATCACAGGGTTCGGATTCGGCGCAAGTTCAATTGCCCTTTTTGCACGTGTGGGAGGTGGCATCTATACTAAAGCGGCTGATGTTGGGGCTGACCTGGTTGGAAAAGTAGAGGCAGGGATCCCTGAGGATGACCCCAGAAACCCTGCTACCATTGCAGACAACGTAGGTGACAATGTCGGAGATATTGCAGGAATGGGTGCAGATCTCTTTGAATCCTATGTTAATTCCATCATTGCTGCCATGGCAATAGGACTCGTGGCTTTCGGCAGCAGAGGGGTATTGTTCCCCCTGATGCTCGCCGCGATCGGGATAGTGTCTTCTATAATAGGAACCTATTTTGTCAAGGTCAAAGATGGTGGTGATGCCCAGATCGCATTGAGAATAGGGACTTTTGTTACAGGTGGGATCATGATCCTTGGTTCCTTCCTTGTTACAAAGGCCATGTTCGAATCTATAGGCCTTTTCTGGGGGGTTCTCTCAGGAGTGCTGGTGGGTGTCCTTATCGGCTTTGTGACAGAGATCTATACTTCCTCTTCATATAAGTCTGTACAGCAGATAGCCGCTGCGACAGAGACAGGATATGCCACCACCATTCTTGCGGGAGTGGCTGTAGGCATGAAATCGACAGTTATCCCTGTTCTTCTTATATGTGCCGCTACATTGATAGGCTTTAAATTTGCAGGCCTTTACGGTATCGCCTGTGCAGCAGTCGGTATGCTTTCCATTACCGGTATGACCCTGAGCGTCGATGCCTATGGTCCGATCGCAGATAATGCCGGTGGAATTGCGGAAATGAGCCACCTTCCTCCTGAAGTGAGAAAGATCACTGACAGGCTTGATGCTGTTGGGAATACCACTGCAGCCATGGGGAAAGGACTTGCCATAGGCTCGGCTGCACTTACGGCTCTTGCTCTTTTTGCAGCGTATGCACAGGCAGTTCAGCTTGATGCTATTGACCTTAAGGACCCCACGGTAATGGTAGGTCTTTTCATTGGAGGAATGCTTCCATTCTTTTTCAGTGCCTTAACGATCCAGGCTGTCGGCCGTGCTGCTCAAGCCATGATCGACGAGGTCAGAAGGCAGTTCCGGCAGATCCCTGGTATCATGGAGGGAACTGGTCGGCCGGAATATGAAAAATGCGTCGATATCTCCACCGGTTCAGCTTTGAAAGAGATGGTAATTCCAGGTCTACTTGCAGTTATCTCTCCTATTGCGGTTGGATATCTCCTCGGTCCATCCGCCCTTGGTGGACTTCTGGGCGGTTCCATCGTGACAGGGGTTATGCTTGCTATTTTCATGTCCAACTCAGGTGGAGCATGGGATAACGCGAAAAAATACATAGAAGAAGGACACCATGGTGGCAAGGGATCCGAAAACCATGCTGCAGCAGTGGTAGGAGATACAGTAGGAGATCCTTTTAAAGATACATCAGGTCCAAGCCTTAACATCCTCATCAAGCTGATGTCTGTCGTGGCAGTTGTTCTTGCACCTCTCTTCATTTAGGAGGTTTTTCAGCGCAAACTGGATATGCCGGATATCTTTCTCAGGTGTTATGATTAAAGGGGAGAGCGTGCAGGCTCTCCCCTTTCTTTGTCGGGGGTGTATCGATGAGTTCTGACGCAGTAAGAGATATTAAGGACAAGCTCGACATTGTAGATCTTATTGGGGATTATGTTCGTCTGAAAAAGGTTGGCAGCAATTTCCGAGGTTTATGTCCATTCCATAATGAAAAAACTCCTTCCTTTTATGTTTCTCCTGAAAGGCAGACTTTTCACTGCTTTGGCTGTGGTCAGGGTGGAGATATTTTCACCTTTTTAATGTTAGCTGAAAATCTCGAATTCAAAGAGGTTCTTGAGGTGCTTGCTGAAAAAGCAGGTGTAAAGTTGATATCTTCAAGAGAGAATAAAAGAAAACCTTCCCTATATGATCTTATGGAGGAAGCGAATCGTTTCTTTCGTTCTTCTCTTGAGAGCAATGCAGGAAGATTAGCGAAGACATATCTCTCGAGGCGGAATATTCCTGAGAAGGTACTGGAATATTTCGAAATAGGCTGGGCTCCGCCTGGCTGGGATAACCTCTGGAGGCACCTCCTAAAATCAGGGGTAACCCTAAAGGAAGGTGTGGATTGCGGTCTTGTCCTTGAAGGTAAAAAGGGTGGCTATGACAGATTCCGCGGAAGGATCATCTTTCCCATAAGAGACCTTTCCGGAAGACTGATAGGTTTTGGGGGTCGTCTGGTTGATGGTGACGGTGCCAAGTACATAAATAGCCCTGAAGGAATTCTTTACAGCAAGCGGAATAACCTCTATCTTCTGAACCGGGCAAAAAAGGAGATACGTGACAAGAACAGGGCTATTATCGTTGAGGGTTATATGGACGCCATAAGGTTACACCTCTCAGGCTACGGGGAATCAGTAGCAGCCCTTGGCACATCTCTAACAGAGGAACAAGCCAGACTTATCAAAAGACTGACCCAGAACTGTTATATCTGTTTTGATTCTGATACGGCGGGACAGGAAGCTACCATAAGAAGTATGTACCTCCTCCAGCGAGAAGGACTGGAAGTCTTTGTAGTTGAATTGCCATCAGGGAAAGATCCTGATGAGTTCATCTCTATGGACAAGGGGAAGGAACTTTTCTTTCAATCCCTGAAAGAGGCCAAACCACTCCTTTTATATCATCTCTATGTCAGGAAACACAACCTGGAGAGGTCCAGGTCTCCAAGAGAAGCTGTTTCTGAACTCCTCAATGGAATAGCTCAACTTCCGGTGGAAACTGTTTCTCCCTATATTGCCCATTTGTCCCGAGAGCTTGGAATATTACCCTTTGAGCTCCAGAAACGTCTCGCGGAACTCCGAATGGAGAGAGAGAACCTTTCATTAAGAACATCTGATCAGGGAGATGATATTTCAGGTTTCCGAAAAGGAGGCCAAGTCATTCCTGACACGGGAGAGGTCCCTGATACCCTTGAAGCCTCCCTGTTGTTTCTTTTATGGAATGATGCTGAATTACGCAAAAGAGTTTCTATCAGTAAAGTATTATCTTTGATCGCAGATGAGAAGACCAGGACCGCAGCATGTGCACTTCTGTCAGGCGACACACCATCTGAGCTTGAAGAACGGTGGTTGTCGATGGGTGACACTTTCCCATTGAAGGCTATATCCCTTGGCGGCAATTATATGGAACAGTTCGAGAACAAAGAAGAACAACTGTCAGTCATCTTTTCGGCCCTTGAGCGGAAAAAGAGGATCGCCCGTTTCAGAGAACTGAAAACACGGTTGATCCAGCAGAAAGCGACCAGGGAAGAAATAGAGGAATATTCGGCTATAAAGGCTGAAATGAAAGACATTATCTTTTAATTAAGCCTTGTATTGTAGAATTTTTGACAGATTTGCTATACTTTTCCTGTTATTTGTGTATGGAGGAACAAGTGATAAGAATAGATAAATATCTCAAACTTTCCAGGTTGGTAAAACGGCGAGCCCAGGCTCAGGAAATGATAAGCATAGGAGCTGTAAGGTTAAATGGGAGGGAGGTCAAGCCCTCCACACTCGTCCATGAACAAGATAACATAGAAATCGCTTATACTGCCAGGGTTCTGTCTTTACGAGTTACCGAAGATGACGAAAAGAACCTGCGACGAGGGATTGAAAATGCGTACATTCTATTGGAAGAAAAAAGAGTCGATCCTGAAAGAAAACCCTGGTGAATGGTATGGGAGTTTTGAGATCATATCTGGGATCAGCTATGAAAGGAGATTTGTGAAATGAGTGTTATTGTAGGGATTCACGGTAGAGAAATTCTTGATTCAAGAGGTAACCCAACGGTTGAAGTAGAGGTGTGGCTTGAAAACGGTATTATAGCGTCTGCTGCTGTGCCCTCCGGTGCTTCCACAGGGACTTACGAAGCCATTGAACTTAGAGATCAGGATGACAGGTTCCTCGGAAAGGGCGTATTACAGGCAGTGGCCAATGTAAATGAAAAAATCGCTCCCGAATTGGTTGGATTGGAACCAACAGAACAGTCTCTGATAGATAATATCATGCTCGATATGGATGGTACCCCCAACAAAGCTTCTCTTGGCGCCAATGCCATTCTCGGAGTATCCATGGCTGCCTGTAGAGCTGCAGCTCAGGATCATGACCTACCTCTCTGGTCATATCTTGGTGGGCTAGGGCCATTTCTGATCCCCACACCTCTTATGAATGTTATTAATGGCGGGAAGCATGCCGATAACAATCTTGATATTCAGGAGTTCATGATCGTTCCTCATGGTGCTGATACCTATGAAGAGGCTCTTAGAATGGGAACAGAAACCTACCATGTCCTCAAAAAGAATCTCAAGGAAAGGAATCTCAGCACTGCCCTTGGAGATGAGGGTGGTTTTGCACCTGATCTTTCCTGCAACAGCGAAGCCCTTGACATCATTCTTTCGTCCATAAGGGCTGCGGGCTATGAACCTGGGAAAGATATAAGCCTGGCACTTGATGTAGCTGCTTCAGAGATCTTTCATGAGGGGCAATACCATCTGGAGGGCGAAGGGAAATCTCTCTCAGGAGAAGAGATAATATCCTATTATGAATCACTATGTGATAAATACCCGATAATATCAATAGAAGACGGAATGGCAGAAGAGGACTGGGCAGGCTGGGCATCAATGAACAGAAGACTGGGGAACCGTATACAGATAGTCGGTGATGATATCTTTGTAACAAATCCTGAAAGACTCTCTCGCGGTATCAGGGAAAAATCAGCAAACTCCATACTTATTAAACTTAACCAGATCGGCTCTGTTACGGAAACCCTTCAGGTTATTGAAATTGCAAGAAGTAATGGGTTCAGTACGGTTATCTCCCACAGATCAGGTGAGACAGATGATACTTTTATCAGTGACCTTGCAGTAGCTACCGGGGCTGGCCAGATAAAGAGCGGAGCGCCTGCCAGAGTTGATCGAGTTGCAAAATATAATCAGTTACTCAGAATTGCCGAGGAAGCGGGTTCATTTTCTGCATTTGCCGGCCTGAAAAGAGTCAGCTTATCACGATAGGAGTATATGCTCTTCACCATATTTCACCATGGATCCTGTACTGATTTCTATTATGGGGCCAGGTCTTTGTTTGGTTGTGCTCTAAAAACAGGGGTTGAAAATTGTCTTCCTTTTGTGAAAGACAGAGCAGGAAATTTTAAAAGAGCATAAAATATCTTTTAGGCTCAACTTATAATATTTCTATTCTCATCTTGGGCAATAAAGATCCCCGAGTATCATGAAAGGGATCTGTAGGGTTCTGCCTTTAACCCGGCAGTTCTGAACAACAATATTTTGAATATTACTTTTGCAGGAAGATATAGTTAAAGGAAAGAGGGTTATTAATGAAAATTGCGGAGCCCACTGTAGCGAGGCTTGTACAATATCATCGTTTGCTTGAAAGACTTTACAATGAGGGGCAGAAGGTAGTTTCGTCCCAGGAAATGGGAGAACTTCTCAATTTCAAAGCCAGCCAGGTCAGGAAAGATCTTTCTTATTTTGGAGAAATTGGTAAACGTGGTGTAGGGTATCATGTGGAAAGGCTCTTCAAACATATTGACGAGATCTTGTCTCCTCCAAGACAATGGAAAATGGCATTGGTTGGATTAGGTCATCTCGGGACAGCTCTGTTGGGTTATGGTGCTTTCAAAAACACAAAATTTGGGATCCAGGCCCTTTTTGATAACGACCAGGCCAAAGTCGGGAAAGCTTATGCCGGGATCCCCTGCCATCATATAAAGGAAGCGCCTTCGGTCATCCGCGATAAGGGTATAGAGGTTATTATTCTCACCGTTCCTGCTGAGGCGGCTCAGAATTGTATTGATATTGTTTCCCAAAGTGGCAGGATAAAGGGTGTACTGAATTTTTCTCCAGTATCTATAGTGGTTCCGGACACAATACGTGTTTATAGTGTGGATATTTCTGTTGAACTGGAAAAACTGCTGTTTTACCTTAAGCAAAATAGTAAATAAACCGAAGAAAAATCTTTTTGTGTTGATGTTATCGTGTTAGAATGTCCTTTGGCACAAGAACAGTTAGTGAGAAGGAGATGGTTAATTTGCAGAGTGGTCAGGGTAGTTTAATGGGTATGCTTTTCCCTCTTGTAATATTTGTCGTGATCTTTTACTTTTTCATTATTCGTCCCCAAAAGAAACGCCAGAAACAGCATGATGAACTCATAGCATCCCTGGGCAGGGGTGATCAGGTAGTTACTGCCGGGGGATTCTGGGGAATAGTCAGAGAAGTCAAGGATGACAGCATCATTATCGAGATTGCTGACGGC
>JAFGMB010000044.1 GCA_016927765.1 Synergistales bacterium | reverse complement strand
CGCCAGGGATGAAAGGGAGAACACCGGGGAAAGGGCCAGGCTGAACCTGGGGCATACTATAGGTCATGCCCTGGAAGGGGTCTCTTCCTATTCGGGGTGGAAACACGGAGATGCAGTGGCTTTTGGTACCCTCCTGATGGGAAGTCTATCAGTCGATAAGGGTTACCTTGATCCCGGTATCCAGGAACATTTCAGATCCCTCTACAGGGAGCTGGCTTTTCCCAGGGGACCTCTTTTTGCCTGGGAAGAACTTCTTCCGTTCCTTAAAAGGGACAAGAAATTTCATGGTTCCAGGGAAAGGCTCATTCTTCCAGTTACGGGGGACCATTCATCAGTGGTGGACGATATTCCTCTTTCCGAACTTCAGAAGATCTACGAGAAGGTGATAGCATGACCGGTAAAATCAGGATCCTTGTATTGAACGGACCAAACCTTAACCTCCTCGGTGAAAGGGAGCCCCATATATATGGAAGGATCACTCTGAAAGAGCTCAATGATCAGTGCGAGGAGTGGGGGAGGGAGAACTCCATCCAGGTGGATTGTTTCCAGAGCAACAGTGAAGGGGCTCTTATTGACAGGATCCAGGAAGAGAGGTTCCGTGTCGGGGGGATAATCCTGAACGCAGGGGCCTACACTCATTACAGTTACGCCTTGAGGGACTGTATAGCCTCCATCCGGGTACCGGTGATTGAGGTCCATCTTTCAAACCCCCAGGCCAGGGAGGAATTCCGGAAAACAAGCCTGATCGGTCCAGTGGCAAGGGGGACCATTTCAGGTTTTGGCACCCATGGATATATTCTTGCCCTTCAGGCCCTGAAAAACATCATTGAACATGTCGAGAGGAGCGTGAAATCGAGAAAAGAGATGGATCTGGTGGATGATGCCATGGCAGGCCGCCTGAAAAACAGACGGGACCCCGGGAAGGAGTGACCTCTCCATGGCAGATCAGAAACTCCTCGGGAAATTGAGAAAAGAGATCGACCTCGTGGATGACGCTATCCTGGATCTTCTCAGAAAGAGAATGGAGATTGCGGAAAAGATCGGTCAGGCCAAGGGAGGAGACCCTGTCCTTGATCCCGTTAGGGAAAAAGAGATCCTCCGGAGGATCGAGGGGAAATGTCCCATTATAGAGCCGGAATATCTCCGGAAAATTTACGGCGGGATAATTGCCCTCTGCCGGTCAGTACAATCAGGAAAGTAATGAGAAAGGGGGTCATTGAACAAAGATCTCCCTGTCAAGCATACCGTAAAGATCGAAACTTTTCCTTGAAGTTAGCCAAATGGCCGAGAAGACCGTTATAGCTGTACCCGAAAAAATAGCGATCATTATGGCGATCTGGTATTTTACTGCGATGAAAGGATCCACTCCTCCAAGAATTACACCTGTCATCATGCCTGGCAGTGTCACCAGCCCGTAGGTGGCCATACTGGCAATGAATGGTGACAGGGCATTTTCAAAAGCTTCCTGTTTGTAAGGTTTAAGGGCTTCCTCCATCGTTGCTCCCTGGGCAAGCCTGTTAAGGTATTCCCTCTCAGTTTTCCTGAGGGACCCGTAAAAACTCCGAAGGCCTATGATGTCGGTGCGGAGGCAGTTTCCGAGGATCATTCCCGATACGGGGATCACGTATTGGGCATCCATAACCCCCGGCATTTGTAGCATGAGCCATAGAAAAACCAGCAGCGGTATGGCTGTGCCCGAAAAAAGGGATAACAGGAGCGGCATCATGAATCTTCCCTTTCGAACTCCGATGCCCTTTATGATCGAAAGATCGGCAACAGCAAGCATTAATAGGACCCATGCAATATTGATAAAAGGGTTGTCCAGGTGGAAGATGAACTGAAGGTAGAAACCCACAAACAGGAGCTGTACTGTCATACGAAAAATGGAGATGGCTGTCCGACCAATGAGAGGCACTCTGTACCATAACATAAATCCTGAAGGTACCAGGAGCAGAATGTAACCCATTGCCAGGGACATTGGGCTGATATCTATAATGTTCATTTTCCGGACACCGCCTTCCCCTCCAGTAAGTCAATTTTACTGTCACAGCAACTGGCCCATTCCTCGTCATGGGAAATAGCGAGAATAGTTCTATCCTCACACTTGCGAAGATAGTCCGATACGGCTTGTTTGCTATCCCTGTCAAGGGCGGAAGATGCCTCATCCAGGAGAAGGACTGGACGATCCAGGAGAAGAGCGAGTACAATGGCAGCCCGCTGTTTTTCCCCTCCCGAAAGGGACCTGATATCCTTTTCCAACAGGGTAGTGTCCAGGAGGAAAAGATCCCACATTTCCTGGAGTTTTCCTAGGTTACCCGATAGATACCTGTTCGCCTTGTAACTGAAGGGCCTTTCAATTACTTCTCTGACCTTCCCTGTGCCAAGATCGGGTTCCTGGGCCACGAAAGCCAGTTTCTGTCGTATCTCCCATATTGAAGAGGGGGAAAGCTTCTTTCCCTTGATGAATATTTCTCCCCTCTGAGGCCTTACAAAACCTAGCAGACAATTGAACAGGCTTGTTTTGCCTGCCCCCGAACGACCTCGTATCAGGACTTTCATTCCCGGGTATACCCGGAGAGAAAAGTTATCCAGTACCTTTTTTGATCCAAAGGAAAGGAAAAGAGAGTTCATTTCTATGTCTGGAACAGTATCATATTTCATCTCGGCCATGCTCCTTTCTTCAGCGGTGTTTAACCCATGTAACAAGAAAGTTTCCTGGGGTCAACCTAAGGAGAGCATCCTGGCCTTAATGTACCTGATAATGCACAGGCCCGGCGGAGGTTGGAAAAATATCAGTATATCCTTCATTATAGTAAGTGATCTGAGAATCATGAGAAAATAGAGTCATAATATATGCATTTTCGAGAATTTTGACTCTGGTAACAGAAAACCGGAAGAATGGGCCACTGGAGAGCATTTATTATGACAGCTCTGTGAGATCAGTGAGTTCCTGCATCCATCAGGGTATTGACATCATCGATTTTGTCTGAGGTCAACCAAGCCAACGGATTCAAGAATATCAGGGAGGTGGAGAGAATGTCAGTAATTTATGTGAATGGAAAATTTCTGCCCTCGGAAGAGGCCATGATATCTGTCTTTGATCACGGTTTTCTTTATGGGGACGGGGTTTTCGAGGGGATAAGGGCCTACTCTGGAAGGATCTTCAAACTGGAAGAACACATGGACAGACTTTACGATTCTGCAAAAGCCATATGGATGGATATTCCCCTTTCGAAACAAGAGATGATGGAAGTATGTGCCGGGAGTTGCCGAAGGAATGGGATAGTGGATGGATATATCAGGCTGGTGGTGTCGAGGGGTGTGGGTGATCTCGGCCTGGACCCCAGGAAATGCGACAGGGGGCCTACCATAGTCTGTATCGCGGCCACCGTGGAGGCTTTTCCGGAGGAGCTTTACGAGAAGGGGCTCAAGGTCATCACCGCGGCTACGAGAAGGACCTATGGAGAGGTCCTTGCACCACAGGTAAAGACCTGCAACTATCTTCCCAATATCATGGCCAAGATAGAGGCCATCACGGCCGGCATGTTCGAGGCCATATGCATGAGCCGTGAGGGCTATGTATCCGAAGGTTCAGGGGATAACGTGTTTATCGTCAAGGATGGAGTGATCAAAACTCCCCATCCGGCAGCAGGTATCCTCAAGGGAGTGACAAGACAGACCATCATTGACCTTGCCCGTTCAGGCAATTACGTTGTGGAGGAGACCTTTCTCAACCGCTATGACCTTTATACGGCAGACGAGATCTTCCTTACCGGGACTGGGGCTGAGATAATCCCGGTCATAGAGATAGACTCAAGGATCATAGGTGACGGAACCCCAGGGCCGGTGAGCCGGGAGATGAGAAAAGAGTATCTGGAACTCGTGAGGAGAGAGGGTTATCAGTTCTGATGCCTTACAAGAAGAGAAACCCTTAAGCTTGTATTTCCACCCTGACCTCAAAGGGGGAATATCATGTCAAGAGTGTTGATGAAAGGGAATGAAGTTATCGCTGAAGCGGCCCTGAAGGCTGGCTGCAGGTATTTTTTCGGCTACCCCATAACCCCCCAGAGCGGTATCCCGGAATATATGTCGGTTCACCTTCCTGAAAGGGGAGGATGTTTCCTCCAGGCCGAAAGCGAATTGGCCGCCATTAACATGGTCATGGGTTGTGCCGCCTCAGGGAAGCAGGTAATGACATCTTCTTCCGGGCCCGGCATATCCCTTATGTCGGAAGGCTTCAGCTTTCTTGCAGCCTGCGAGGTTCCAGCCGTGATAGTGGATGTTATGAGAGGCGGGCCTGGCCTGGGAAGCCTTTTGTCCACCCAGGGTGACTATTTTCAGGTCACCTGCGGTGGTGGTCATGGTGATTACCATCTTATTGTCCTGGCACCGGCGACCCTCCAGGAAGCGGTGAACATGATCCAGTCAGCCTGGGATCTGGCTTTCCGGTATCGCAATCCAGTTATGGTCCTTGCAGATGCCTTCATGGCACAGACCATGGAATCCGTGGAAATACCGGAAAGGAAAGCCGATCTCGGGGATGTCTCGATATGGGCACTGGGTAAGAGACCTGAACGGACAGGAAAGAGATCTGTACTGAAAAGTATCTGTCTTAACGCTTCCCAGATGGAAAAACTCAATAGCCGACTGCAGGCAAAGTACAGGATAATGCAGAAGGAGGCAGCTGCTGAAACCGTTGAAATGGGGAATGCCCGGCTGGCCATAGCTGCCTTCGGGACGCCCGGGAGGATATCAAAAACCGCAGTCATTAAACTCAGGGATAAAGGGTACAGGGTAGGCCTGATAAGGCCGAAAACCCTTTATCCCTTCCCCGTTCAGGCCTTTTCAGAACTCCCCGATTCTGTAAGGTACATTTTATCCGTCGAAATGAACAGCGGCCAGATGGTGAGGGATATCAGGGCTGTCGCTGGAAAGGGTGTCCAGGTAAACCATATGGGTCATGCTGGGTGTACCATACCTTCCTCTGGCGAGATCGCCTCCAGGTGCATGGAGATACTCGACGAAATGGGGGGGGCTGAACAATGAAGGAAGTGAAGGTCTACTCCAGGCCCTCCATATGGATAGATGGAGTACATACCCATTATTGCCCGGGATGCGGACATGGGATCATGCACAGGATCCTGTGCGAGGTACTGGAAGAGCTGGATATTGCAGATGAAACAATAGGCATTGCTCCCGTGGGATGTGCAGCCATGATGTACAACTACCTGGACCTGGATTTTATTGAATCCCCTCACGGCAGGGCACCGGCCATTGCTACAGGTCTGAAAAGGGCAAACCCCGACAGGACCGTTTTTACCTACCAGGGAGACGG
>JAFGMB010000043.1 GCA_016927765.1 Synergistales bacterium | reverse complement strand
TCTTGATATCAGTGAAAAACCTGTTATCGAGAGACCCACTGCAGCGGTTGTATCAATGGAAGGTAAAGAGGCAGGGAAAAGGAAAGCTCTCATTGATCTTGATATCAGGGTCCCTCTGGGTATATCGCCAGGATCCATAGTGGAAAAGATCATGCCCCTGGTTACCGGGGAAGGGCTTGAAATGGATGTTATCAGTTCTATCGAGGCTCATATGGTCGGCAAAGATGACCCTGTGGTCAGGGCATTCCGGACAGCTATCAGGAAATGCGGTCACAAGCCGAAACTTCTTGCCAAGGGAGGAACGGCGGATTTCAATATTGCTGCAAGCTGGGGTTGTCCCATGGCGGCCTATGGACCTGGAGACAGTCATCTTGATCATACAAGCGAAGAGAGAATTGATATCAGTGAATATGAACAGTCCATTCAGGTCATTATCAGGGCCCTGGAACTTATAATGGATGAGAATTGACCTTTTTCCGAAGGTCATCTTTCGCGGTTTCCTGAAAATGTTACAATTTCAGGGTGTCATGAGAATTGCTGTTATGCATGTTTTCATACATCATTTCCAGGGAGTGATGACTTGTGATCAAGAACACCAGGGAAGGGATTTACCGATTGCTTCTGGAGCTAGCTGCCGTACCGAGCATTTCAGCTGTTCCAGGTGCCGAGAATATGGCAGCGGACCTTATCTTTCAGAAGCTCTCTGACCTGGATTATTTCAAGCATCACCCTGAGGATCTGATGTTGCTTCCTATTGAGGGCGACCTCCTTGACAGGAAGATAATTGCCGCCATGGTGAGAGCCATGCCTGAAACTGACAGGACCGTTATCCTTACCGGTCATTTCGACGTAGTGGATGCCGATGTCTGCGGAGGCCTTAAGGAGTACGCCTTCGACCCTGAAGAGTACACAAAAAGGATCGCCCATATGTCCATATCTGTCGAGGCACGTTCCGATCTTGAGAGCGGGGACTGGCTTTTCGGACGGGGAGTTGCCGATATGAAACTCGGTATTGCCCTCGAAATGTGTCTATTAGCCGAATTCAGCGAAAACCCGAAAGATCTTTCTGCCAATATCCTTTTCCTTGCTGTTCCTGATGAGGAAAACACCTCTGCGGGAATGAGAGGCGCCATTCCATATCTTGCCGCTTTCCAGGAAGAACAGGGGCTTGATTTCCTGGCGTGTATCAATACCGAACCGACTGTTACTACCAGTTCCATAGGGGCCGGCGGTATTTTCCTTGGAACCATAGGAAAGATAATGCCCTTTTTCTTCTGTCTGGGCAGGGAAAGCCATGTGGGAGAATATTTCGAAGGTTTGAGTGCTTCCCTTATCGTTTCCCATTTGAACATTCTCCTTGAAGGAAATCCTTCTTACGCTGATATGCTCGGAAATACACTTTTCCCACCCCAGGCATGTCTCAAGATCAAGGATCTGAGGGAAGCCTATTCAGTAACCCTGCCTGAAAGGGCAGTGGCTTATTATAATTACCTCACGGTAAGTAAGACCCCTTCCACAGTTCTGAAGGAGATGCAAGAGGTGGCCACTCTTGCCCAGGAAAGGGCTTTCCTTCATCTCAAGAATTCCAGGAGTTGTTACATCGAAATGGGGAATGATAGACTCCCACCGGTTTCATGGAGCCCGAGGGTCATGACCGTAAGTGACCTTTATGCTTCCGCGGGGGAAAAATTCGGACAGGACTTTGAGGATCATTATGCCTGTTTCATATCAGATCTTGAAGGAGGGGAAGATGAGAGGGACAAGGGTATCAGGATAGTCAATTTCCTTCTGGATGTGGCGGAAGAAAAAGGTCCTATGATAGTTACAGGTTTTCTCCCACCCTTCAATCCTTTTAGAGTGAACAGGCGTAATTCGGTAAAAGAGATAGTACTTCTGGATAGCGCCAGGGAACTGGTAAGACTGGCAAGGGATGAATATGAAAAGGAGATCGTGATCTCGGAGGTCTTTGAAGGAATTACAGATCTGAGCTACCTGGGTTTTCAGGGAGACATGGATGAACTGGAGCCCCTTGTAGATAATACCCCAGGTTGGGGAAGGGTGTATGGGTTACCCGTAAAAGAACTGATGAAGCTTGACGTACCTGTGATGAACCTTGGCCCGGTAGGGCGGGATGCCCATAAGGACACAGAAAGGGTAAAACTCTCATATGGCCTTGACGTGTTACCCAGGTTGATAGCCCATGCTGTTAGAAGCATCTCATGTTCCTGAGGGGGAGATCGCGGTTATTTACAATAACGGGATGAAAATGTCATACTGCTATTGACACTGTTTTGGTATATCTGTCAGCTACCGTGCTTGCCCCGCATGCATGAGGTTTTGTCTGGCAACTGAAACCGCTTCCTTTGACCATTCCCACAACTGCATTTACAAGTTCCTTGGTCTTACCTGCGTGTCCTACATCGATATGTATTTCGATCTCTGGCAGGTTCGTGCAAAGGGATGAACTTTTTTCCTGGATCTCGTCCAGAAGTCTTGAGGCGATTTGAAGACTATGGGAAACTTCCGTGAACATCCTTTCCTCCAGGCCGAATTTCCTGATATCAAGATGTTTATCGTAGAAATATATGGCTCCTTTGCCAATTCTGTGTACTATTACCGCTGAAACGAAAAGTGCCTTTGGACCTTGAAACACCTGAGAATCAGTGCCAACGATGAACCGATAGTCTTCGGGATCTCCATCCTCGACGAAGCTCCCGATCTTTTCAACCATTTGAGAAAAGGTCAGATGTCCCCAGGTCGGACTGATCACCATCCATCAACTCTTTTCATTTTAGTCTGGCATTTCGTTATAGTATTTCCGGGAATAAGATCACACCATATTTGGTGTGTGATTGTAAGACTGACACTATTATATACGAAAGTGGTAACGAAACCATTACATTTCTGCAAAAATATGCTCCTTCCCGCAGTGTTACGGCAAGCCAGGCATGATGGTCCTATTTCCCGGACTGCCCCATCCCGCGTATCTCATGAAAGCCCCAAAATACACAGGCCCTTATGAGAGGTGCTATCGAAAAGATGATCCTGAAAGCAAGTACTGTGGCCAGGACTTTTTCTCCATTGATCTTCCGGGACAGGAAGAGTAATACCATGCCTTCGAATACTCCAGCACCACCGGGGACCTGGCTGATAAGGACAGTTATCTGGGCCATTACGTAGGTTCCTGTCACCTGGGAAAAACCTAACCCAAACCCTTGAGGCAGAAGGGTAAAAAGAACTGTCCCGGCAAGAAGCCAGTCCATGGAAGCCAGACATACCTGCAATACAGCGATGTGAAATGAAGGGACCGGAATAAAGGTTCTGCCTATTGAGATCTGCCGGCGTCCAAGCAGGGAAAAGCCGAGATACAGGAATACTGCAGAAAGCAGGGCCCAACTTATCCATTTTCCAGGACCTGGGGAAATGGGTCCTCCCGATATCCACAAGTTGAAAAGGACCACAAGGTTGGTCATCCCCCCAAGAAAGAACAGGCCGAGAAAATATGAGATCCATGTGAAGGTGACCAGTGAAGCTATCTGAAGGGCGGTGAGGCCAAGATAACTGTAGAACCTGTATTTTACAGTGCTTCCTGCGAGTATCCCGGCGTTGCACCAGATGGCGTTTCCCGCGGCAGCCACCGCAAAACTGAAAGGTGAAAACAATTTGCGTTCAAGCCATCCCAGGCCGAGGAAATCCCCCAAAACTATGAATAAGTAATCCACTGCTGTCACCAGGCATGTCATCAGAAGCCTGTGAAGGGATATGGAAGAGAAGGGGCTCGTATTATTTCCTCCAGGCTGTAATTTTTCGACTCCCTGCCTATTATCCAGAGAACAAGACAGGCAACAGCTCCTCCGAGAAGAAGCCTGAAGTGTTTTTTCAGAAGATCTTTCAAAGCTACCATCCCTAACTGGTTTGAAAAGGGGGTTTTGTGTTGAACCTGCATGAACCGGAGAGCGGAAAAATACACTGTCCGTACCATAATAAGGGATGATGCCTGGAGTTGAATTATCCCGGGGGGTTGTTGCAAAGTTTTTTCAGAAAACAGGTTATCTGGGGGAGATGAGAATCATATATAAGAATTGATCAGATTCGGAATAGGACTTCTTCTCATCCAGCTGATCAGGATGGTCTGTGCCAAAAAGTGACAGGTTAAATGCTTTGTCTGCAAGCCCCATCCTTACCTGGATGGGCTCTTCCGTCATATCCTTAAGGATATGCAGGTCTTTGCCAGGGTCAGGAAAACTTCCTCCATGAAGGGCGTAACCCTGTTCTTCAAGCCCCGGGTGACCAATTATATGCTGGATCTGTTCCAGATCTACAGGCCATGAGGAGTTTTCTGCATAATAGGAAAGGGATGCGGTCTTCAGGGCATTCAGGTCGCTCACTATCCGGGAAACCCTGGCCAGGGGAATTACTTCCCTGGAAGAGGGGCCTTCTTGCTTCTCACCAAGGACATCCATAAAATATTTGCCTGCCACGAAGCCTATTATCAACATGGCTATAAGGATGACCAGAAAAGTATAACCTCTTTGTTTAGACATTACCTGCTCCTTTATTCAATTCCTGGGTGATTCAATCAGCATGGTTGGAACAGCGGAACAGTTTCACAATAAAACCGGTCTCCGAGGATCCATCGTAAAGTGAGATATCATCCCTCGAATCCAGATCTGAACTTGAGGGAGTGAAAAAAAGTCCTGACTCGTTCGAAAGTCGCCCCATGGAAGAGCGCACCCTTGAAGATGTTTTTGCGATATCGAACATTACGCATCCGAAATCACCACTATTGAAAACGGAAAACCCTTTTGAATTCAGGGCATCGGGAGTAAGACCGCTCTGAACATTATTTGAAATATCGGAAAAGGAATCCGGCCATGTTTCGGTGTGGGAGTAGTGGATGATACAGCCCTCTCTCAGGGATTCAAGATCGCTGACTATCCTTGTGGCATGGGCCCTGGGAGTGGATTCTATGCAGGTCAGTATCAACATGGATGCCAGAATTCCTATTATGATCATTACAATTAACAGTTCCACCAGGGTCATCCCCTGTTTTTTCGATCCTCTTTTCATGGTTTTCACTACCGGATAAAAAAAGCCTGCATGTCAAGGCACAAACTCTTCTGACCCTTTAATACCATGAATGTTGCGTCATGGTTTGGGACTGGTACATTATTCTGATCGGGACTTCATGCTCATAATCCGGAAATATTTGCGGGAGAAAGAAAAAAGGGTCCCCGAAAGGGGACCCTGGCGACCTTTCAGAAAGGGATCAGTAGGGTTGGATAAGCTCTGGATCATCAATGACATCGTAGAAATGGAAATTGCCATCTTTTACGATCTGGACCTGGAGAGGCTTGACCACTTCTCCCTCTGGTGTAAAGCTGATAGCTCCCGTGATCCCATCAAGTTCCTTCATGTCAGCAATGGCCTGTCTGACCTTTTTCCCGTTAGTGGTCCCTGCTTTTTTGATCCCTTCCGTCAGGACAACAAAGGCATCATATGCTGATGCGCCGACCATGCATGTCTCCTCGCCGAATCGTTCCTTGTAGCCTTCCAGGTAATCCTGGACAAACTGTCTTTTATCATCACGGTCAAGATTGGTCACGATGATGAAACCATCAGAGGCATCTCCGGCTATCTTAAGGAATTGGGGGGAATCCGAGCCTTCCTCTCCAACAAACACAGAAGTAATACCCATTTCCCTGGCCTGTTTGATCATGGGGCCGCTCTGGAAGAAATATCCACTGGCGATAACAACGTCAGGGTTAAGGGCCTTGATCCGTGAAAGATAAGGTTTATAGTCCTTTTCCTGGAATGGATAGGCTGCTTCGTAGACTATTTCCACATGAGGGGCTTTTTCAATAAGATATTCATGGGCGCCTTTTGCAAGGGTTCTCCCGAAATCATTATCAGCGTGGATCAGTGCAATAGTCTTCGCCTTAAGGTTATTTACCGCAACATGGGCACAGGCCCTTCCCTCCACAGT
>JAFGMB010000042.1 GCA_016927765.1 Synergistales bacterium | reverse complement strand
CAGCTTGATCGCCTTGACCGCCACGTACTGGAACAGACCGGAACGGGAGAGTACTCCCACAATGATCATCATTCCAATAAGAAGGCCGATAGTATTAAAATCTATGAAATCAAAGGCTACATCTGATGGTATGATCCTGAAGAACATCAACGTCGAAGCAGCCATTAAAGTAGCCGTAGCCCTTGTCAGGTACCCCTTGGCCATACAATACGTAGCTACCACAAAAACAAGGACAGCTATTACACCCTGGATCCCCATGGCACATACACCTCCATGCACAAGGATAACAGTATACATCTTCAGATTAAATGAAGCAAAAAAAGGACCTTCAGATCAGAAATAACACAAAGAGGGCCATCGAGCCCTCTTTGTGTTATTTTTTCCAGACCCAGGATGTGTCCATTGTCAATCCTGTATATGGACCAAACCTCCAACCTGGATCTTTTCAACCAGCTTAAGGAGATCTTCGTTCGTCACTCTCAGGCATCCCGCGGTACACATAGTACCAATGGAAGAAGGATCATGGGTACCATGGATACCTATCCCTTCCCAGGGGGTCTTCAACCTTATGAACCATGGACCATAAGCCCCCTCTATGGGCCCCTTGCCGTCATTAAAGTCATAAACCCAATAACTGGAATTCTCTATGCTTTCCACCGTGAAAGTACCCAGTGGGGTCCGGTTATCTCCGGGGAACTTCTTGTCCCCCGAAACTGCTCCAAGAGCAATTGGAAAAGCTCCGGCTCTCCCCTCCCCCTGATAAAGATAAAGCATAAAATTGCTTTTATCTATAAGGAGCCAGTGATCAGAAGATGCTATATCATTGGACGAGACGATCTGTATCGCCCTGAGATCTTCTTCAGAGACCTGATGTATCTCCTCTTTTGCAGGTTTCATATTTTCCCCAGGGAAAAAATGACTCCAGGCAAAATAGCCAGCCGCACCTATGAGAACCACAAGTACTATGGTCAGGATCCTGGGCAGAAGGCTTTTTTTTCTGTAACCGTAATATCCTCGTTGCATTTGATCCATCTCTCCTCTGAAGGAATAAGCTCGCTGGTTTTCCAGACACAATAAAAGAATATCATAAAGGAAGGACTTTCAAATTAAAACAAAGCAAACGGGCCTCCCTGGGAGGCCCGTTAATGGCAATTCATCCATAACCATGCCACAAAGTATTCTATTGATCTTTTCTGGCCTGGTTAGCAACTGCAGCGGCAGCCCTGGCCACTTCCTCCGGATCACCCAGATAATAGCTTTTCAGGGGTTTCAGTGCCTCATCAAGTTCATATACGAGAGGGACACCGGTAGGGATATTCAATCCAACAATATCATCGTCGCTTACCTTATCGAGAAATTTCACCAATGCCCTTATGCTGTTCCCGTGAGCAGCTATGATGACTCTCTTGCCTTCCAGTATCACCGGGGAGATCTCTTTTTCCCAGTAAGGAACAAATCGTGCGACCGTATCCTTGAGACATTCCACAGAAGGGATCTCTCCATCCGGAAGGCCTGCATATCTCCTGTCCCCTGAAGGATGCCTGGGATCTTCAGGGAGCAGTGCAGGAGGCCTGATCCCATAACTCCTTCGCCAGATGTGAACCTGCTCATCCCCTACTTTTTCGGCCATTTCTATCTTGTTGTAACCCTGGAGGTCTCCATAATGTCTTTCATTAAGTCTCCATGAACGGTAGACGGGGATCCACATGAGGTCCATATCATCAAGGATTATCCAGAGCGTCCTTATGGCCCTCTTCAGCACCGAGGTGAATGCCACATCGAAGGTAAACCCCTCTTCCCTGAGAAGCCTTGCGGCGTTATGTGCCTCCTGGACACCTTTCTCGGAAAGGTCGATGTCCGTCCATCCTGTAAAGCGGTTCTCCCTGTTCCAGAGACTCTCACCGTGTCTTATAAGGACGACCTTATAAACCATGATATCCCTCCTTCGTATGAAACGGTGCCTTAAGGCACCTGGCTCTGCTCAGTGGAACCTGGTGATCTTCGTGTCGCTTACTTCGCGGAACACAGGATTATATGGCTGGGGCTTCCTTCCGAAGCAAATATCCAACTGCTCATAAAACGCTACCATGTCAAGGTCCACGTTTTTCCTAACGATAGCCTGTTTCGTAGGCATATATCTTATCTCGTTCCCATCAACCTCATAAACAGTCACACCGGTAATACCTTTACAAAGGAGTATCACAGCCGCAGCACCCACCTGTTTCCCAAAACTCACATCGTATGCGGATGTGCCCCCCGAACGGGCAAGGTGTCCCGGGACCACTTCCCTGATCTCCGGATATTCGAACTGCCCTGGAACGAACATGCCATGGGCCTGCAGGAATTTTTTTACATCTGGGTCTATTTTCATACGTTCCTCTATCTTCTGTCTGACGTACTTTCCGGCACCGGCAAGGCGTTTATGTCCAAAAGCATCGGCCTTTGACGTGTCATCCACGATATTCGCACCTGAAGCATCGACCAGGCCTTCCGCCACAACTATCGTATAGGTCCCGGCGTGTACATCGCTTTCCAGCATCCTCCTGAAGTAATTTCTCTTGAGATGTT
>JAFGMB010000003.1 GCA_016927765.1 Synergistales bacterium | reverse complement strand
CCGAACTTTTTCCTCTCCACCATTCTCGAATCCCTGGTCAGCATTCCTGCTTTTTTGAGTACCCCTCTGAGATCCGGGTTGAGTTTCAGGAGAGCCCTTGCTATTCCAAGCCTGACAGCACCTGCCTGTCCGGTAAGACCACCGCCACTTGCACGGACAAAGACATCTACTTTACCCTCTACTCCAGATACTTTAAGGGGCTCAAGGGCATTGGTCTGCCAGATATACCGAGGGAAATAATCATCGACAGAACGCTCGTTAATGAACACCTTTCCCTCTCCAGGACGCACTCTGACCCTTGCAAGAGCATTCTTTCTTCTCCCTGTACCCCAGTAATAAGAAGGAGTCTGCATATCCCTTATACCTCCTCTCTTGAGACCTTATATTTTGAACTCGACAGGTTTCTGGGCAGCATGAGGATGATTCGGCCCAGCATAAACCTTGAGTTTCAGATACATCTTAAGCCTGTTCCTGGGAAGCATTCCCTTTACGACATGTTCTACAAGCCTTTCTGGATACTTTTGAAGAACAGTGCCGTAATTTACGGTTTTAAGTCCTCCAGGATAACCGCTGTAACTATGGATCACAGATTGATCCAGTTTTCTACCGGTAAGCTTGACCTTCTCTGCATTGACCACGATCACAAAATCTCCGCAGTCCACATGAGGCGTGTATGTAGGTTTATGCTTACCCATAAGCATCATGGCAACTTTAGAGGCAAGACGCCCCAAGGGAACATCCGTGGCATCAATAACATACCAGTTACGTTCCACGGCTCCTTTTTTAGCCATGAATGTCCTGTTATCTGACATTTGGTTTCACTCCTTTTACCCGCTTATTGTTCTTGTATTTGTTCTATTGTTATCTGTCATCGGAACCCTCTCCTGACATATCTTCCTGCTTTCCGGCATCCAGGGAACGTGGCAGGGATCCCTAATGAGGGCCAGGAACAATATGATTCGCAAAAGGCTCGAATCCTGATATTTTATCTAAAGATCAATCTTTTGCAAAGAGGGGTTCTCAAGTTTTCCGGGCAAACGCCCTCTCTTGGCCACAGGACGACCTTCAACTTCCTTGATGTCCATGGTCATATCCCTTGGAGTACCATGAGCAATATAACTGCCCACTCCAAAAGCATCTACACCAGCATCAGCAAGGTATTGGATCCTCTCCGGGTTCAGACCGCCCGATGCTATTATCTGAACCTTCTTAAAGCCTTCAATGTCAAGTCTCCATCTAACTTCGCGGACGAGTTCCGCTGTAACTCCACCTCGTTCTCCCGGAGTATCCAGCCTTACACCCTGGAGTTTGGGGCCAAGTGCCCTTGCCACTCTCAAGGTCTCCTCTGCCTCATCTTTAAAAGTATCCACCAGAATGATCCTTGCTTCTCCGTGGGGAAGGAAGGAATCGTAAACCTTTGCAAGTTCAAGGGTATCACCCACTACAATGATAGCAGCATGGGGAATAGTACCTTTGGGCTCCCCTCCGGCAAACTTCGCGCCGAGAATGCAACTCGCAGCCGAGCAACCTCCAACAGCAACTGCAGCTCTTTCCATAACCGGCGCCACTGCAGGATGGACATGTCTGGCTCCAAAACAGAGTACTGGCTTGCCGGAAGCAGCTTCAACACATGCCCTGGCTGCTGTGGCCCACCCTGAAGAACTGGCCAGCATGCCAAGGATCACAGTTTCGTACATGCCGAAATCGGAATAGGACCCGGTTATCCTTAGAACAACCTGTTTGGGAAGAAAAGGCGTCCCTTCAGGGATGGCTTCCATGGATAGTCTTCGTCCGGAAAGAAGTTTCAATACTTCGGGCAATCCGGCAAAGATCCCCGGATCCCGGGCGAAGAACTCAGCTACTACAGGAACATCAAGCCTGTTACATTTCCTGAGAACATCCCTGGTCTTAACGAAATAAACATCTGTAGTCCACCCCCCAAGGATCTCATCGTGAGATGCACTCCAGAGACGTCCTTCTTCAAGGGATATCTCAGAAATGTCCTTCAAAGAGTCAAGTTCAGAAGAATTCATTTCGCATGCTCCCTAAAGGGAGATCATCACAAGAACAAGGGAAGTGATCATAAAAATAGCCGCAAGCACGACGGTGATCTTTGTCAAAGCTGTGAAACGCTGCCATTGGCTACCGCCCATATCAGCCTGGGTCCCTCCGCCAAAGATCCCCGAAAATCCTCCCTGCTTCCTGTGCTGAAGCATCACCACAGAGATCAGACCGATAGAGAGAATTATATGTACTATACCGAGCACTAATTTCAAAGTGCCGCACCTCCTGACAAATTTTCACAAAGAAAACAACGTGTCATTTTATCATAGATGATGAAGAAAGCATATCCACTAAAGCAGAAGCAGCTATAGACCTGTGGGAAAGAGTTGCTTTCACTTCCAGGCCAAGTTGTCCTAAAGTCCTGTCATGACCCTTGGGTATAAATATGGGGTCGTAACCGAATCCCGCTTTGCCCATAGGCTGCCGGGAAATAGTACCCCAACATATCCCCTGGGTCAACCATAAAGAATGTTTTCCAGGAAATATGAGGGCAAAAGAAGCCACATATCTGCATACCCTGTCCGCCTGATCTGACATTCTGGATAGTACCATCTGGTTCCTTTCCCTGTCTGTAGAGGCAATTCTTGCAGAAAAAACTCCAGGCCACCAGCCCAGGGATCTTATCTCGAGACCACTGTCATCAGCAAGACAAGGCAATCCGGATATTTCTGACCAGCCACGTGCTTTCAGCATGGCGTTCTCGGAATAGTCCATGCCTGTCTCTTCGATCTCCAGGCAGAACATGTCTCCTCCAAAGAGGATCTCAAAACCAAGGGGTTTAAGATGATCCCTGATCTCGATATATTTGTTTCTGTTGCCGCTTGCAAAAATGATACTCTTAAACACCAATGACCGCTTTCTCCTCATCGGAAAGAGCAAGTGATCTTCTCTGGGTGTTAAAGATCTCTCTTATGGCTTTCTCGGAGATAGAAAGCATCCGGTCAAGCTCCATCCTCGAGAAGGTCCCGGTTTCACCGGTTCCCTGGACTTCTACAAAATTCCCCTGGGCATCCATTACGACGTTCAGATCGACTTCGGCGGAACTATCCTCGAGATATGTCAGGTCGACCATCAGTTCGCCTTCCACTTTGCCTACACTCACAGCACCGATAAATGACCGAATGGGGATACACGATATCCCCCCCCAGGACCAGAGTTTCCTTAAAGCATCCACCAAGGCAACGAAAGCCCCGGAAATGGAAGCGGTCCTTGTGCCTCCATCAGCCTGGATAACATCACAGTCGATCCATATGGTCCTCTCGCCGATAGCGGTCAGGTCGATGCTCGCCCTGAGAGATCTTCCAATGAGTCTCTGTATTTCTGATGCCCTTCCATTAACGGTTCCTTTCGAAGTGGTTCTGGGGATCCTGATCTGGGTGGATCTGGGGAGCATGGCATACTCTGCAGTGACCCACCCCTGACCGGTACCTTTAAGGAAAGGGGGAACTTTATCTTCAATTGAAGCAGTACATATGACCTGTGTATTTCCTGAAGCGATAAAAACCGAGCCCTCCGCATACATTGTAAAGTCTCTCTGTATATTCATGGGTCGGATCTCATCATGTTCTCGCCCATCAAGCCTCTGATAAACCATTATTAAAAAAACCTCCACAAATCCGTATCAGGTTTCAGTAAGAAAGTTGCCATGGCAGTGACAGATCTATGGGAAGAGATGGATCTGGCATTCTTCCCTTAATGAGGATCTTAACCTTTTTTACAGGGGGGAAGTTCTCCACCATGGTCCTTACAATACCTGTCATAAGAATAGAAGCTTTGTCCGGTCCCAACTGAATGATCGATCCCTCAAAAGAGGGGTCAAGATCGAGGAAAAGCATCTCACCTGATCGGAAGACATGATAGATCGTAAATTCCTTTTCCAGGAAGCCCGTCTCTTTGCTTGCTTCTGATAAAAGAGAGATCACCTGGGTGATATCTTCCTCCATCAATCCCGGGAAAAGAGCTGCTTCCTTTTGGAGAATACCTGAGCTACCTGGATAGTAAAAAGTGTATGATACCTTCCTTGCTGAAGCGGAAGAAGTAGTTACTTCCGGTGGGATATCCTGTCCCTCAAGAAGCTCCACTGCCGATTCTCTGTCAGATACAACAGTTTGATCAAGAGCAATATCTCTCTTGTTGAGCATATTCAATGCCAGGGAGGTACCGAAATAACCCATTCCGAAACATACCAGGGCCAAAGCAGCCCAAGCCACTATCCTGTACGGAAGAGGGGCTTTCTGTGTCCTGTCGGTTGACCTTTTTTTCCTTTTTCGGACCACTTCATGTTCAAGATCGAACTGATCATTTTCTTCGTGCATTAATAACGGTGCAGGAAGATCATCCCCGCACCAACACCTCCTTTCTAGGAAATGTGCTGTAATATGGCGTGATCTGGGAACCGGGAGAAACAGGTCTTCGTTAATATAGAAAACCCTTGCTATATCTGCTGAAGGTAAACAGCTATACCCTCTGCCAGAGATGCAGCCAGTTTTCCCTGATAGCTTGGAGCAGCCAGCAGCCTGGCTTCACGCTTTTCGGTAATAAAACCTGTCTCCACCAGAATAGCCGGCATGCCCGCTCCCCTGAGAACAAAAAATGGAGCCTGGGCTACTCTTCTCATGGAAAGACCCCGTTTCTGCCCATTTCTGAAGAGTACCTCAGCTACAGTAGTGCTCTCATCTATCTTGGCATTCTGCTGCATATTGCCAAGAATGTTGAGGAGCATGCGGGTCTTCTTATCAGAAGCCTCTGCAACAGAGCCGTTCCCATTACCGTTCCCCAATTCCTTATTTTCAATAAGGGCAAGTTGCATGGCGTCTTTATCGGTTGGCAAAGCCATGAGGTAGATCTCCATTCCTGTAGCATGCCTGCCTGGAGGCAACGCATTTGCATGGATACTTATAAATACCGAGGCATCCCATTTATTGGCAAGTTCGGTCCTTTCCTGAAGTCTCAGATACCTGTCATCTTCCCTTGTCAATCTGGCAGGAATACCCCTTTTTTTTAGTTCTTCCACCAGGAACCTGGAGATACGGAGATTGATATCCTTTTCGATAACCCCGTTAGCCACGGCCCCTGGGTCTTTCCCTCCATGTCCGGGATCCACAACGACCAGCTTCCCCCCTTCAGGTGTAGCCGGTAAAGGTATATCAGGACGGGGTAAATCAGTGATCACAGGGGTATTCGGCTGGACCTTCTCCCGTTCAACTGGTGAAATGGCAGCCCCCTTAGAAAAGTCGATCACAAGTCTGAGGGGGTTTTCAAGAACAAAATGACTTACCTGTGACGCATTATGGTGGAAAGAAAGAGTGAAGAGGGTCCCGAAATTCGTGATCCCGGTCCTCACATATTGAGGATAGGGTGAATCGACCATCGCTGAATTCATGGTCGAAGACAAGGCAAAGGATACTTCCACCATACCTGGCTTCTTCACAGGCTCAGGAGCTTGTGACCCTTTCAGGTCAAGGACAACCCTGACCCTGTCATCGTGTTTCCCCCACCTTATGGAACCAAGTTCAGAGAGGGTTTTCACCTTTTCTTGAGGAGAGGGTAATAGTGTCCTGGAGTCAGGAATATTCCGGTCTGCCTGCAATCTGGAATGGGATCCATCCTTCTGTTCATCCCCCACCTGTTCGATCTTTCCGGATCCACCCCAGGTCACATTATGGCTTTCTCCCCTTGAATTGACGAGGTATGAAAGGATCTTAATGGCGGAACGGGAATCGACCCACCATTGGTCTCTTTCAAACCTGGCTGCTGAAGCAAGAGGTATCAATTGAACATTAAACCATACAGCTGCGGCATCCTGTACTATCTGGACCCTGTCTGTACCATTCTTGATGATCAGGCTCTCATCCTTCGGATACAGGTCAAAATCCAGGATCCTGGCCATGGTACCGATTGACACAAGGACTAATTTCCCTTCCTGGATGATAGGGATAACTCCCATATCCTTGTCATCAAGCCATAATCTCCAGCCTTCACCGGCGTTAATTTCTCCAAGGGGAGAATAAAGCATAACAAGGATAAGGATAGCAATAGTTATAAAAGGTTTGAATTTAAGAACCCGCTGCTGTGACATCTTTTACCACCACTGTGCATCCACCTGTATTCCCGAAAAAACGTAGATCCTTCGCTACTTCTTCTATTCTATCAAGAACATCCAATATATTGCCTGCTATTGTCATCCCTGCAACAGGTTTGCCAATAGCTCCGTTATCGATAATACAGCCTTTTATACCAAGGGAAAAGTCTCCACTCACGGGGTTAATGGTATGAAGACCAAGAAACTCAGTAATGAAAATACCATTACTTACCGATGAAATAAGCTCACGGGGATGTTTCGTTCCAGGCTGGATATAGATGTTCGTTACATCCACATCGGGAAGACTGGATATGCTCCTCGAGGCATTGCCGGTTGAAGCGACTCCATCTCTGGAAGCATATTTCAGATTATACAGGAAAGATCGGACTACTCCTTTTTCCAGCAATCTGGTAGTCCCGGTAGGACTTCCTTCTGCATCAAAGGGTGAAGTTCCCATTCCCCCATAAAGGATACCATCATCGATCAATGTAATACATGGGTTCCCTATCCTGGTTCCTTCTTTACCTTTTAAAAGTGACTTGTTCTTGCGTATATTGGAGGAGAGGAAAAGATCACCCAGAAAATCCAGAAGCGACGCAGTTGCTTCTGGATCAAGTACAAGGTCATAACGACCCGTGGACGAGGGCTTGCCTCCCATGGTCATGGATGTACGCTTTACAGCTTCCCTTGCTATTAAAGTGTGGTCAAAACCAGAAAGGACCCTGCCTTCATCACCAAAACCACCCATTTCATGATCATCTCCGGAGCGAAGGATAACTGCCACACCACAGCTCACATAGGTGGTATTGAATGAACCCATAAACCCCCTGGTGTTAGCGTAACAAAGATGAACCCGGCCATCAGCCCAGGAAGCACTTCTCACAGAGACGACCCTGGAGTCTGTCTCCCTTGCTATGGCGGTCATCTCCCGGCATCTCTCAAACCTTGCGCCTGGAGTGATATGGACAACTTCATTATCGAAAAGCCCGAGGTCCTCTTTGATCGATACAGTTCCATCATGAAGCACTACGTCGGGGTCCGGTTCAGATACCCTACAGTTATTCCAGCTCCATTCGACCAGGCCATCCAGATTCATCTCATCGATCACATTAACATAGGCCATACCCTGACGACCCTCCGGATCTATAGTCCTGAGACCAAGACCTTGGCCGTAACCTGAAGAATTCTTTTCAGGCAAACCATCCTTCAGGCTGAGGAGAGCACTTTTTTTTGAAATGAACATGACGTCAGCACCCGCCGCACCTCTCGCCATGGCCTTCTTGAGCAACCTGGATGACAGGACATGGAAATCTTCAGATTTCAGTGGCTTGATCGGCAAGCTTCCACCTCTTCCAGGATCACTTCTGCCGCTTGCCGGACCTGATCTCTCGTAACATCAATATGGGTAACAAGTCGGAATCTACCAGGTTCAACCTTATTGAACTGCACACTTCTTTCTGCACATCGTTCAAGAAGGTCATCATCGCCACCATCCCCGAGATGAACCCTGAAAAAGACCATATTGGTACCGGTACCATTGCTTTCAACCTCAATACCACCTTCAGCCAGCAAGGTAGAGAGTAGCCCTGCATTCTGGTGATCTTCTTCGAGTCTCTCGATATTATTTTCAAGTGCATACAGTCCTGCTGCGGCAATTATACCAGCCTGTCGCATACCCCCACCGACTCTTTTTCTCCAGTACCTTGCCCTTGATATGAAATCCGAATCAGAGCAGATGAGTGATCCCACCGGAGCACCCAGTCCCTTGGAAAGACACAGCTGTACTGAGTCAACCCTGGTAGTATATTCTCTGACATCTACACCGAAGGCGATAGCAGCATTAAACACCCGCGCTCCATCCAGATGAGTGAGCATACCCTTTTCTCTGGCCATTTCTGCAGCTTTCGCGAATCTGTCGGGTGAGATCGCAATTCCTCCGCACTTATTGTGAGTATTCTCAAGACAAAGTAGACGGGCCGGGACAAAATGGACATTACTGGGCCTGTCCCAATGGCTCACCTGATCCATTGATGGCAAGCCGTCCGAATCATCAGCAATAAGCGGAAGGATGCCTCCAAGGGCAGATAATCCGCCAGCTTCGTAAAAATAGATATGGCTTTTCGAACCAAGGATGGCACCCTCTCCTGCCCTGCAATGGGTCAGAAGGGAAACAAGGTTACCCATGGTGCCTGAAACTACGAAAAGAGCATCTTCCTTGCCGGTCATTTCAGCCGCTTTTCGCTCAAGGGTGTTAACTGTGGGATCCTCACCATATACATCGTCACCAACTTCTGCCTGGTACATGGCCTTTCTCATTTCTTCACCCGGTCTGGTAACAGTGTCACTTTTAAGGTCAATTATGGTCATTCGCATTCCCTCCCCTGATCAAATCATAGTGATCCATTGAAGAAATAGATATATCCTTCACTTCTCAGGATGGTTAAAAAGTAATAATACCATCAAATAGAATTATCAGAAGCACTTTTTATAATAAAGGGTCAGAGATCTACACCCATTCGTGCCCATGGCAGAAGATTCTCAGAAACCCTGATCCCAAGATCGATTCCCTGTCGATTATCTCCATGGAAATCAGTCCCTGCAGTGCAGAAAAGCTTAATTCCGGCCGCAAGTTTCATGTTGGCCATGACCTGTTGGGATGTATAGCCGGTATAAATACATTCCATGCCCCATAAACCATAACCCTTTAACTCCTCAAGGATACCCGCTAGTTCTTCACCTTCGGAAGTCTGCAGTGGATGGGCAAGTACAGGTAATCCTCCCGCATGGAGGATAAGTTCTATTGATTCCTTCGGGCTGAGTCGGACCCGTGGAACATAGGCAAGGGAACCCCTGGCAAGAAATTTCCTGAAAGCCGATGAAATATCAGGAGAATAGCCCTTTCGAACGAGAACCCTGGCAAAGTGAGGTCTGGCAACAACATTTCCCCCTGCCTCTTCCTCTATTTCTCTGAAATCAAGCTGAAGGCCGGCAGCGACCAATTTTTCATAGATCCTGCGGTTCCTTTCATCCCTGTGCTTCCTCAGTTCGAACAATCTTTCTGAAAGAATTGGGTCCTTGTAGTCTATTCTATAACCCAGAATGTGCATGGTGCCTGGGAAATCAGCGGACAGTTCCACCCCGGTAAGCCCTTTGATACCCTCTTTACGGCAGGATGAAAGAAATTCAGGCAAGCCATCCACAGTATCGTGGTCAGTCAGGCTCAGAAGGGTTAACCTCTTCTTTTTCGCCCTCTTCACAAGCTGGAGAGGAGTCAGGGTTCCATCAGAAAAAGTACTATGCGTATGAAGGTCCACAATAATCATTATCCAGTAAATGCCCCCTCCTCAAAATATCACCAGTCCTGACTGTGAAGGATCGTTCCTTCGAGGGTCTGAATGAAGATCTCAGATCCAGTTAATGATGCTACGCTCGCGGGATCACGCCCTTTTGGAAGACTGGCAGACCCGGGATTCAGGAAGTAGACAGTTCCGTCCTTTACAATAGAGGCGATATGAGTATGCCCTGTGATCACAAGATCAGGAAGAAAAGGGGTTATCATTTCCCTTAGCCTGGAAAAGTGAGTTCCGTGAGAAACGATTATATGTTTTCCCTCCCACCATATATTAAGGTACGGAGACATCATGGGCCATTTGATCATCTGCTGATCGGCTTCTGAATCACAATTCCCCCTGGCGATCAATACCGGGACTGGGGAAGAATTGATCTTATGTGGCAGAGACAGGGTGTCATAACCATCGGGCAGAGGGTTTTCAGGACCGTGATATAGGACATCACCACAGTGAATTATGAACTCCGGATCTTTCCACAAATCCAGGGCCTTTTCCCATGCACATGCGCTTCCATGAGTATCTGATATTACGCCTAATACTCCCATAGGCTTCACCTCCTGGAGAAATTTCCCTGCAGGGACAATATATCCATAAGAAGGGCATGGGCCGTCTGAAGAGGTCCCGCTCCTGCACCTGTAATACAGATCTCACCGATAGTATCGGTCATAAACAGCGCCCCGTTCGTGATACCTGAGACCGAACACAGGGGATGATTAGAGGGGAGTATCTCCGGCTTCACGGATATGGCATAAGAATCGGCTTGTTTTTCTACCCTGCATATGAGGCGAACTGAACCTGCCATACGATCCGCCCTTATGAAGAGGTCCGGATCAAGGGTCCTGATACCCTCGATAGAGATTTCCGAAAAAGGGGTGAAAGGGGCATCCATAAGAACCTGGGCAATAATGGAAGCCTTGGAAGCACTGTCCCATCCATCAATATCAAGAAAGGGATCCGGTTCCGAATACGCCCTTCTTTGGACTTCCATCAAAGCTCTTTCAAAACTGGAACCTCTTTTCATCATGTCCAGAATAAAATTAGAGGTCCCGTTAAGGACACCCTCGATCCTAAGGACCCGACTACCGATCAGGCATCTTCGAAAAAGGGAAAAAACAGGCGTTCCGGTCATTACTGTTCCCTCAAAAAGGAAACTGGCCTTCCTCTGGGAGGCGATCTCACTTAGAATATGATAGTTATGGAAAAGAGGCCCTTTGTTGGATGTGACCACATCCTTGCCTTTATCAAGAGCCATCATGATATATGAAGTGGCAGGCTCTCCCCTCTCAAGGTCAGGGCTCGAACATTCCACAAGAACATCGAAATCCAGCCCTTCGATCATATCCACTACAGGCTTTCCGACCAGAACTCCCTTCTGGCCGGAGGAATCAACTCTCCCGGTTATCCTTTCCGATTCGAGAAGATGCGATATTTCAAGGCCTTCGTCATGGCAGGCAGTCCCCTTGGAACGTGTAGCAACAGCAGCAAGTTTAAGGTTCACCCCAGAAGAACATAAAATAGAAGCAACTCTGTCCTTCAGAAGTGCTGAAAAAGCCCTTCCCACATTTCCGAATCCCACAAGAAAAATCCGCAGATCCATAAAGCCTCCCCTTTCCAAGGGCCATGTCACAAGAATAATCTCACAATGATTATACTTACTCCCGTTAATGGTGTAAAAAAGTGTAATTATTAACGAAGTGCTGATAAAATGTTAAAGTTCCGGAATCCTTTAAACCCGACCAATAGATAGGAGGTATTGGAATTCATGAGTGGAAAGAATGATGTCAAAGATCCTTTCTTCGAGGAATTCAAGAGAGTCCTCGATTCGACAAGCCTGGTAACCGCAAGGATGATCGAATCGATCACCATCAATTCCCAGCTTGCAAGTTCATACACCCCGGAGATGCAGGAACTCTTCCATTCCTGGCTGGAATTGATCTCCAGGGAAATTTTTAAAGATATTCCGGTATCAACAGAACAAACCCTGGACCTTCAGGATCTGAGTAATTCCATAGGTATCACTAAAAGCACACTTCTTTCTCTTATCCTTTATCTATACAGAAAAGGGGAGATCGAAGTTTCGAGCGTGATCATTCGTAAAGGCAACCAAGAGAACCTGGAAATATGCCATGACCTTAAATGACTGGATGAGATAAAAAAAACAGGAAACTGTAAAAGACATTGGGGAAAGGCCATGGCCTTTCCCCAATGTCTTTTATGTGGATCTTTCTATTCAACTATATAAGGATGGTCTGGTCCTCGTTTTTCCCGCTATAGAATATATCAAGCTTTGCTCTTATCTGAGAAGGAGTGGCCACCATAAGCTCGAGATCCATATTTGTATAGGATCTCAGTTCATCGATAGCCATAAGGTTAAGGGGCTCTGCGATAGCGATCCTCAGGTAGCCGTCCTCTATATCAAGGGGAATGATCTCAAGCCTTTGGGCCATTATCTTGGGAACCATACCAAGAGCATCAAGGGTGGGGCGAGTGTGCTCAAGTGAAACCAGAGGAATGTTGAGCTGGGTGCTGATAGCCCTGGCAAGTTGTTTTTCGGTTATCACTCCATTTTTGATCAATACCTCTCCAAGCCGCATTCTTGTTATCCCCTGTTCCTGCAGAGCTTCACTTAAATGGTGCTTGGTAACAGCCCCATCATTCATGAGAATATCCCCCAGTAATGCGCCCTTTTCAGAATAACCTCCGGAAGATCCGGATATCTCTTCAAGTTCAAGGACCCTGTAAAATCTAGGGATCTCTCTCCTTATTGCCGATGGCAGAGCTATTGCGAACTCAATTTCCCTGTCCACAGCGGCTCGTAATTCCCCTAAAGCTTCTCCTCTTAAGGGTTCTGTCATAGCGATCCTGATCTGGGAATTGGCAAGAAGAGACACCGGAAGAATGCCAAATCGCTCCGCCATAGCCCTGGGGACCAGTCTCAGTGCATCGGGAGAAGGCACATGACTTGAAAGGAGGATCATGGGGATCTGAAGCTGCTTGCTCACCGCATCGATCAATTGGAGCTCGTTGATCCAACCATGTTCCATGAAGATCTCTCCAAGCCGTTTCTTGTTGAAATCCTGTTCCTCCAATGCTTCCTTTAACTGCCTTTCGGATATCAATCCTGCAGTGAACAATATTTCTCCGAGTCTGAAGCACTTCTCGCTTTCAAAGATCCCTGGTGAACATTCCTGTTCCTTATACCACTTGCATATGGCCATCCTGATATCAGTAGCTGTGGCTACAGCCATTTCAATATTCAGGCCCGTTATCATCCTCAATTCATCAAGTGCCAGAAGGTTCAGCGGTTCTGCAATAGCTATGGAGAGTGTATTGTCTGTCACTTTCAGAGGGACTATCTCGAGTCTTTCAGCTATTGACTCTGGAACGAGGGCAAGAGCCTGGGGAGTAGGGTCCATTTCGTTCATTTCTATGTAGGATATGAAAAGCTGTTTGCTTATTCCCTGGGTCAGATCCCTTTCACATATCCAGCCGTTATCTACAAGAATATCACCAAGTCTTTTCCTGTTGATCTTCTGCTCAGCAAGAGCAGATTCAAGCTGCTCTTCAGTAATAAGTCCATGATTGACAAGAACGTTACCCAGAAGTCTGCTCTTACCGTGATAATACATCCTCTCTCCCTCGCATTCCTGTAATGTGATCACTTTCAATAAATTTAATATGTATTTACTAATTGATAAGTATAACATCTCAAGGGAATCAGGCATACAATCTGGAATAGTTTTAAAAGTTATCAGAGATCATATTAATATGAAATACTTTTCTCTTTCCATAATTTCTTACTGAACCGTGAATGATCCATCGAAAATAATAAAATTGATATCAACTAACTGGAAATGTGAAATCCGGAGTGAATAATCAATATATCTGGAATAACAATCCCTTTTACCTTAAGGATGGTCCCTATAGAAGGGATGTGTCGGGCAGAAAGGCTATTTCATAGGGTTAAAGGTAAGCCCATAATTACGGGACCAGTTGACAGGTCATCCTTCGGGTCATGAGCAGGAGCTTTCCAATAAGCATAAGACCCTCGCCACAGCCATGAAGGTTGCATTAGCCCCGGGGTATCTACAGGAATCCCGGGGACTTCAGCCATGGCAGGCAGGGGGTCTTTCATCATGGGGAAGATGTATCGGGATGGCAGGAAACAGGATCAGGGGTTT
>JAFGMB010000041.1 GCA_016927765.1 Synergistales bacterium | reverse complement strand
TTCAGCAGAAGCCGTGTCGACAGGGCCGAGAAGAGGGCTGTAAGGGCTTTAGGGGTTGGAGTGACCATAGCTCGCAAGATCGTTCGAGGTTCCTATGAAAACCTGGGTAGGTCGGTAGCAGAAATGTCACGATTGCCTGGGATGCTGAAGAGGATGGGAAAATACATTGTATTTCATGGGGAAGACAACCTCAGGAGTGCCATAGATAAGGGAAAAGGTGTAATTTTCCTCACATCCCATATGGGTAATTGGGAAATGCTTGCAGCCCATGTTGCTGCAAAAGGATATCCTATGAATGCGATTGGTGCTGAGCAGAGAGACCGGCGGATCACAGATCTGATATTTGAGATCAGGCAGAAATGTGGGGTTAAGACCATCAGTAAGGGTTTTGATCTGAAATCTGCCATCAGATGCCTCAAGAGGGGAGAGATCCTCGGTGTACTGATAGATCAGGATGTCAGGGACAAGGGTATAATAGTCCCTTTCCTTGGCCTTCCAGCAAGCACTCCCTATGGTCCTGTCAAGATAGCCCATAAGCTTGAATGTCCTATTCTACCGGTTTTTATGATCAGAAAGAATAATGGCCCCTACCACGATCTTTATATCCTGCCTCCCTTGGATGATCCCTCGGGCAAAATCTTTGGGGAAGATATCGGATCTTCCACAGCTGAGGCGAACAGGGTACTCGGAGAGTGGATTAGGAGATACCCTGATCACTGGATGTGGCTTTATCCCAGGTGGGCTACCACCCTTGGAGACAGATAATGATACTGGGTATTGATCCTGGGATTTCCAAGACAGGATGGGCATTTACAGACCAGAAGGGCCTTCTTTTGTGCTCAGGTATCTGGACCGGGGAGATGGTAACATTAGCAGGACTGATCAGCGGCAGACGATGGTCGTCCCTGCAAAAGAGCCTCCTGGAAGGTTCTCTGGACTCTGTTCCTGATCTGGACATTTTATCCATAGTCATCGGAAGGGGTACAAGTTCTGAAAGTTTTGTTCAGTTGCTCCATCCGCAAACTGCTTCCGCTGTGAAATTAATTGATGAATCTTACACAACACTGGAAGCCCGAAGGCTTTATTGGAAAATACATGAACCGGGGATTTCCAGAAAGATCTTTCCTTTTCTTTGCCAATTGATCCCTAGAGATATAGATGACCTGGCAGCCTGGGCAATTGTTCTCCGTTATCTCCAGGAGAGGTCCGGGTAGATATCTTTCAAGAGTTCCTTTTTGGATGAATTTATGTGATAATATTTTATACGGTATAATCTATACTGAACTGCATTTTTGCCTCCTTAAGGGGTTACCCCTGTTCGTTTGCAGGAATTATCTTCCTGAGCCCTTGAAAGCTGGAGAGTACCTCGTTTCTTCCTGGAGTGATCAACGCTGAGGAAAAGGTTCAACTTAATCGCCAAGGAACAGTTTGTCCTCACTTATGCACTGATCAAGTGGCTGATTCTTGCTGTTGTGGCTGGAGTGGCTGTTGGGTATCTTACTGCTTTCTTTATTCTTAATCTCGAGTTCGCTGTAAATTATGTTGCTTCCTTACCCCCATCTTTTATCCTGTTCCTCCTGCCCCTTGGGATTCTCGTAAGTACTCTTTCGATCGCTTTTTTCGCTCCCGATGCAAGGGGGCATGGTACCGAGAAGGTCATAGAGTCCATACATCAAAGGGATGGCTGGATCGATGTCAAGGTCATTCCGGTTAAGCTTTTTACTACCATTGTCACTCTGGCTGTAGGAGGTTCAGCCGGAAAAGAAGGTCCTGCCGCCCAGATCGGTGCTGGCATGACCTCGTTTCTGGCCCAGTATCTTGGATTTAATTCTATTGATCGGAAAAAACTGGTGGTATGCGGTATTTCCGCAGGATTTTCCGCGGTATTCGGCACTCCTGTGGCAGGGGCTATATTCGGACTTGAAGTGCTGTATATCGGCCAGATCTACTATGATGTGATGCTCCCCTCCTTTATCAGCGGAATAGTATCCTACCATGTGGCTCATCACATGGGGCTCAAATACATGTCTTTCACCTTGAGCTGTCTACCGGGAGTGTTTGATACAGCTTCATACCTGATCTATGTATTAGCAGGTGCCTTTTTCGGGATAGTAGCCCTTATTCATATGGAGACACTTTTTATGACAGAGAAGTTCTTCCAGAGGATCAAAATAAATTTTGTCTTCAAGGCAATCCTTGGATCAGGAGCGCTGTTGCTATTGGCATCTATTCTTGGCCGCAGATACCTTGGGCTTGGTACAGATATAATAGAAGGCGCCTTGAAAGGGGAAAGTGTACCCTACCTGGACTTTCTCTGGAAATCCATATTTACCTCCATTACCCTGAGTTGCGGTGGTAGTGGAGGGATAGTGACTCCTATATTTTTTATCGGTGCAACCTCTGGAATTACTTTTGCAGGTCTCTTCGGCCAGAATGCCATGCTTTTCGGGCCACTGGGTTTTGTCGCTGTATTGGCTGCATGTGCTAACACACCTATTGCTGCAACCATTATGGCTATCGAACTATTCGGCTCAAAAGTCGCTGCTATAGCTGCAATCACGTGTATCACTGCCTTTTTTGTAAGTGGCCACCGAAGTGTTTATCCCAGCCAGATACTGGCGCGGCCTAAGTCCCCTGTGCTAAAGCTGGAAGAACAGGTTTCAGTTGACAGGGCCAGCACAAAAGCGGATCTTCTTGATCTAAGGATGGTATCCTTTTTCAGTCGCATGATTCACTTGATCAGAAAATTCTTCCACAGTTACAAAGGATAGGCCCTTTCACCATAAACCGCTCTTTCCCTTTCTGTTGTCCCCTGGAAGATATGGCCCTATAGCTTGAGTTAATGGAAAACCTTCATTCCCCTATGGCGAGATAACTTTCCCCTCGAGTTCTTTTCCTGTATAGTATTCTTATAGTCTCGGCACTTTAATGTGACCCAGTGATAAACGGGGAATTGCCCACCTGGATACTTGTATATTTTGTATTACTAATGAAAATAGGAGGTCCTGATGCGTCGCATACCCTGTATTATATTGATCGCTTCTATTATCATGCTTTCCTCTATCTCTGCTTCCGGTCAGGGAGTGGTTCTGGCATTGTCAGGGGGAGGGGCCAAGGGGCTGGCTCACATAGGTGTTCTTGAGGCTCTGGAAAATAACCATATCCCCATAGCAGGGATAGTAGGAACAAGTATAGGAGCTATTATAGGGGGATTGTATTCAAGCGGTCTGACCTCTTCCGAGATCCGAGAGGTCGTCCATGATACTGATCTCACCACGCTGTTGACCCATCGATCTGAGAGGATAGTTATCGCAGCTGGAAGGGAGCAGTTTACCGCTAAAGGACTTCCCTGGCTTGCATTGAACGACAAAGGTGAAGTTGTTGGGCCCTTGGGTACCTTTTCCGGTGTTGAACTGCTGGAGCGCTTTTCTCAGCTCACATCAAAAGTGGAAGTTGTAAACTTTACTGATCTGTGTATTCCCTTTGCTGCAGTAGCGACAGATCTCGAAACAGGTGAAAAGGTGGTAATTACAAGCGGAAGCCTCGCATCCGCCATGCGAGCGTCCATGGCAGTCCCAGCTGTTTTTGAACCATGGCCTCTTGATGGGAAGATGCTTGTTGATGGCGGGCTTGTCTCAAACCTTCCAGTCACCACTGCAAAGGAACTGTTTCCCGGTTATCCTGTCATAGCAGTTAATGTTACCAGCCCACTGATCCCGAGGGATAGGATCCGTTCTATTCTTGATGTGGTGGATCAGTCAATATCGATCATGACCATGCAGAATATCGAAAGGGAAATGATCGAGGCGGATCTTGTAATAACCCCAAAGGTCGAGAATGTGGGACTTCTTGACCTTAAAGATGTCGATGCCTTGATCCAGGCAGGGAAGGAAGCCATAGTCGAAATGATGTCCCTGGTTACAAACCTTGCTTCTCAGTCAGAACCGATATCCTGCCCTAAAGGCCCGAAAGAGAGAATCGTAAAGGCGGTCCAGGTTAAAGGGGTTGACCCGATCCTCCAAAATGAGATAGAGCAGGAATTTTCCGTTTGGGTGGGTCAATATCTTGACACGCCTGGAATAGTCGAGAAGATAAGATTCCTGAAAAAACGCGAGGATATTATAGCGGTGGATTATAACCTCCTGGATGAAGATGATGGAACAGTGATCGTTTTAGTTCTCCAGAAAAAACCTACCTATGAATTTGATCTTGGGGGATATGCTACCAATCTTCATTCCTATTCATGGCTCGGTTTTTCGGTTGGAAGAAGGGACCTTTTCTCTTATGGAGATTCCCTGGATTCTGATTTCATGATAGGCAAACACTGGGGTTTCGACCTTAAATATTATTTATCTCCTTACAGAGACAACAGATGGGAATTCGTTCTTTCAGGGCAGAGCCTGAATCTTGAGCCCAGGAACTATCCGGATTTTGAATGGAATGAGTACAGTTTCATTGCCAGGAGAAGATTCCAGATGGGTTCCCTTAAGGCTGCCCTGGGCCTGGCATATCAAATGACCGACCTTGATCTTTCCAGGGATAAATGGGGCCCTGTTTTCAGCATTTCCTCCTCAAACCTTTTTGGAGAGGATGGGCCGGAAGAAACAGGATATGTCCTTCAGGGGTGTGGATGGTGGCCGGAGGGAGAAGAGCTGAACCTTAGGCTGAACCTGACTTATTCCAGGGGGCTTGCGGGCGATTGGTGGCTTTCTTTTAACTCAGGATTCCATGAAGGTGATATTGATGATCCTGTGCGGTCTGCCTATCTGGGAACCCAGGAGGAACTCTTTTCGTATGCCCGTGATCCTGTCAGGGCAGAAACGACAGCCTGGGCTCAGCTACTATTTAAGAGAGACCTTGTATCCAGATGGTGGGGCAAGCTCACAGCGGATATTTTCGGGGGCATTGGATATGCCTATGATGACAATGGGGACCTCATAGAAGACCTTTGGGAAATTGGATTAGGTTTCTCTGCCCCTGGCTATTTCTTTGACGGAAGACTCCTTTTGATCTGGAACGAAGATGATGAATTCA
>JAFGMB010000040.1 GCA_016927765.1 Synergistales bacterium | reverse complement strand
TTCTGTTGAAGGTAAATGACCCTTACGAGTTCAGAAAAGTCAAGCGTCCACTTGTCTTCCTCAGATAATCCGTCCCTTCCTACCAGTTGTACCAGATCTTTGAGAGACTTTTCCCGTTCAAGGGTCTTTTTCAGAGAATGAATAATCTCTTCCCAGTTGGATCCTAATCTTTCACAAAAGTATCCGGCAAGAGAACTGGAATAAAGGGAATAACTTGAATTCCAGTTAATAGCAGGAAAATGTCTCTGTTGGGCAAGACCTTTATCAAGACCCCAGAATGTCCCTGAGAGACGGAGGCTTGTCTGTGTAACAGGTTCTGAAAAATCACCTCCGGGGGGGGAGACCGCGTTAATGATAGTTATGGATCCTTGTCTATCAGGTTCACCGAGAGCCTTGACCTTTCCCGATCTCTCATAATACTGGGCCAATCTGGTGCCAAGATAGGCCGGGTAGCCTTCTTCTCCAGGCATTTCTTCCAGACGACCTCCAATTTCCCTCAGGGCCTCGGCCCATCTGGAAGTAGAATCAGCCATCATGGCTACGTGAAGGCCCATATCCCTGAAATATTCAGCTATGGTCATTCCGAGGTAAATACTTGCTTCCCTTGCCGCAACAGGCATGTTCGACGTGTTGGCTATAAGTACCATTCTCTCCATCAATGGAGCATTATGCAGCTGATCGAATAATTCCGGAAATTCTTCAAGGACTTCCGTCATTTCATTTCCTCTTTCACCACAGCCGATATATACGATAACATCCGCATTGCACCATTTGGCGAGAGATTGTTGTGTAACTGTTTTGCCTGTACCGAATCCACCAGGCAAGACAGCAGCTCCACCTAAAGCTAGTGGGAAAAGGGTATCCAGTATCCTCTGTCCTGTAACAAGGGGTTCATTAAGGGGGAATCTTCTCGCCACCGGCCGTGGTGTCCTGACTTCCCAGTTCTGTACCATCGACAGGTCAGAGCCGTCCTCAAGTGAACAGAGAATATGGTCTACCAGGTAGTCCCCTTCTTCGGCGATCCATGAAATAGTGCTCTCTTTTATATATGGTGGAAGTGAAATGGAATGCCTGAAATATGAACCCTCTTCAACATAACCGAAGATCGTCCCGGGAAATATGATATCACCTGACCTTTTGAGGGGAACGAAATGCCATTTTATGTCATCCTGTAAAGTCCTTGTTCGAACTCCCCTTTTAATGAAGAAGTCATCTTTTGAGAGTTTGCCAAGAGGTCTTCCGATCCCATCCAGTACCTGGCCAAGCATTCCGGGACCAAGTTCTACACTGAGCAATTTACCGGTAAACTGAACTTTTTCCCCTATCTGGATTCCATTTGTATTTTCATAAACCTGAATGAAGGCGAATTTCCCGTCAATACGGATAACTTCACCCAGAAGTTCAGAGTCTCCAACAAGAGCCACTTCGAACATTCTTGCTGAACTGTCCATAACGGCTCTTACCACAGGACCTGAAATAGCGGAGATTTTCCCTGTTTTGATCATTCCACGTGCCCTCTCTCATCATGGATCTCTATTGTTGGAAAGGTAATCCAGACGGGTTCCTTTAAGTTTTGGAGTTTGAGCTTGAGACTATCATTGACTTGAGAGAACCAGCCTGATTCGGTGATGACCAAAGCAGTATTCTCCTTAAGGATTTCATCCAGCATTGTCGGAAGGTCTGACGGTAATTCACATACTACAGGTTCAAATCCTTCAATGGCCCAAAGATCTACAAAAACTTGACGCCCTACTACCAGAGGGACCTTTTTGGCTGTTCTCAGTTAAATTCACCCCTTACTGTGTTTATCAGACAGGAATAAGTCGTTCAAATATTTCCCGTTCCTTCATTCCCACAGCAAGACCTACAGAAATGAGATTGAGATTTTCCCATTCTATAAGTTCTTTCGCTACGTAACCTATCGCAACTGCTATCCCCAAAGGGTCTTTCCTGAAGTACTTTCTTTGCCATGTCCACATATATATAGAAATAGATCTCTGGAAATCCTGGGGTCTCTGGTTCTCTATGGTCCTAATTATTCCTGTCCAAGGGGTCCCTTTCACAAGATCGTTGAGCACTTTCGTCGAAGAAAGCCGGGTTTGATCCAGCCATTTCCCGCTCGGAAGGTATAGAACGTCTTCTTTCCCGGGAAGGGGATATCCGTACCTGTGTTTTAGCCATATTCCCAGATTCCATGTATCTATGATCATTCCCAACAAGTCCTTTACCATTTTGCCGTTAGTGGTGCCGGACCTTTCAAGCCTTTCCCAGAAATTATCAAGGATCGAAAGCAGAAAGCCTCTTTCGGCCCTGAACAGGTCGTACCCTCTTCTGATGTCTACAAGAGCATCTGCGAGGGCCAGGGAAAAATCGTGCCCGTGATTATGGCATCTTTCTATGACATCAGAAAGTCCTGAGGAATTTTGCCAAAGATCGGAAAAAAGAGAACCAGGCAAAGATCCATAGTCATGCCATCTTGGTTGTTTCCCCCCGAACCTCCCTGTGTAGGCAGCACGCATGATGAGACGGGAATTTAGTATATCAGCCCTTGCAAGTATCAGACCGAGGAGAATGGATGCCTCCCCTTCGGCTATGTGATGGAAGTGTCTTAATTCGCCACAGATATAATTGGCAACAGCGGTTTCGACTCTGGAGAGTATTGACCTTTCTCCAATGACGAGGGCGGATCGATAACTTTCGGCATATCTGCTATCGAGAAGGAATTGTTCCAATGCTTCAAGATCCCCCTCGGAAAGCCTCAGATAATCTTCTTTTTTAAGAAAAAGAGAAGACCTTGCCCTCATAAGTGCATTGAGATATCCATAATTACCTTGACTGTATTTCCTGGCCCAGAATAATTTCATTAATCTGCTCAGCAATCCTTAATAAAGTATGTTCTTTCATTCTTGTCCATCTTGAAAACAGTGTATTGTCAATTACAACTTTCCCCTCTTGGGGCTCCAGAACTATACAGCCGCCATTTGGATCGAGAATGGTTTCCCTGATCGTGCCTCCTGGATCCTGGTTTTCAACGAAAGAAGAATCTCCCCTGTCAACAAGGATCAGCCCTTCTTTTCCCAGTAATTCAAGGGCTTCACGGATGAGCTGGTTCAAAAGGGGCCTGTAGGTATCGGAATTGTGCCTGATCTCCTGAAGTTCACTGAAGACCTTTTCCTGGATCTTATGATACTGTTCGATAACCAGATGATTGAGGAACTCACGTTTTTTCTGTTCAAGCAAAAGGTTTTCCCTGTCGATCATTAACCGATACTGTTCTTCATGTTGGATTCTGAGGTTGTTGATATTTCTCTCTACTTCCATTCTGGTTGCAGAAAGTTCATCGGCTACCTCTTTTTCCATCTGTCTGTGCAATTCGAGTAAAGCTTCCCTGTGGTCATGATAAATGGCTTTTTTGAAACCTTCGAGATCTTCTGGGGAAGAGAGGTCTTTAAGTTCTTCCTGTTGTTTGGGTTTCAAGGTATTCCCCCTAAGCGAATTGCAGGATCAACATAATAGCCACTACGAAACCAAGGATGACCATTGTTTCAGGTATAGCTTCAAGAATGATCATGATACCTGCGGTCTCAGGTTTTTCGGCAACTGTACCGGCTCCGGCACTACCTATCTTTGCCTGTGCGTAGGCCGTGGCAAATGCAGGTATCCCAACTGCAAGGGCGGCTGCAAGTGCAATTATCGCTTTTTCCAACTGAAACTCCTCCTTCTTGAAAAGGGTTTATATTCTTCTCCGCCACTGGAATAGAATTTCCCCATGAATTCAACATAATGTAACCTTGCAGAATGAAGTCCTGATCCTCCAATAGCCAGAACAAAATTAAGGATATGGATTGCAAAGGCCATGAATATACCGAGAATGCCTACACCAAATACGTTGATGAACTCTGATGCCACGATGGCGAGGATAGCTGAAGAAAGACCGATCGCAGCGATCCTGACATAACTGAGAATATTGCCGAAAGTCCCCAGGCTTTCAACGAGCCCCCCTATGCCACCTCCGGCCATCAGAAGAGCGAGGCTGATAACAAGCAGAGTGACAGATATTGTGAAGAAAGAACCGGGTAGCCACCCTTTCAGAACCACAAGACAAAGGAAAAGGCTCAGTAGTACCCCAAGATTCCCGGCCTTTTCCATCCAATGATGTCTATGCTTTTGTTTGATACCGTCATATATACCGAG
>JAFGMB010000039.1 GCA_016927765.1 Synergistales bacterium | reverse complement strand
CTTTCAGGCGGTCAAAAACAAAGACTTGCTATTTCTGGAGCTTTAGCAATGTCTCCACCTACCATAGTATTTGACGAACCGACTGCCATGCTTGATCCCCAAGCCCGGCAGGAAATCCACGAAGTTCTGGAAAAACTTCATAATCAGGGAATGACGATCATCTATATTACCCACAGACTTGAAGAGATACTTAATTGTGACAGGGTAGTCGTTCTGGATGAAGGCATTATTCAATGGCAGGGTATTCCCAGAGGCCTGTTTTCTGCAAATCTCCAATTAGAGCACTGGGGGCTGGAAATGCCTTCTATTGTGCGGTTATGGTCTCTTCTTGTGAATAAAAAGATCATTGGCGAACATGTTAAACCGGATCAGGAAGGGATATTCAAAGCCTTATGTCAATATTAGTAAAGGACCTTGTTTATATCTATCATCAGGGTACCCCACTTGAAACTATTGCGCTGGATGGCATAGAGTTGGAAATCCAGACTTCGAGATGGTTGAGTATTGTCGGCCATACCGGAAGTGGTAAATCGACCTTTGCCCAACATCTAAACGCTCTTATTTTCCCTCAGAAGGGTGAAGTTGAAGTTGAAGGGATGAAGGTCGACCCAGAAAGCAAAGATCTGCGAAAGATCAGACAAAAGGTTGGTCTTGTCTTCCAATATCCCGAACAGCAGCTTTTTGCAGAAACAGTATATGAAGAAGTGGCTTTTGCTCCTCGAAACTGGGGCATAAAAGAAGATGAGATCCATGAAAGAGTTGAAGAAGCCCTGAGGGCGGTTGGCCTGAATCCTTCTTACTACAAAAGGAACCCCTTTCACCTTTCAGGTGGGGAAAAACGTAGAGTGGCCATTGCATCAGTTATATCAGCAAGACCTTCCTACCTGGTCCTTGATGAACCTACAGCAGGCCTTGACGCTTCGGGGCGGAAAGATCTTCTGGGACTACTGGCAGATCTCAGGGAAAGAGGTATGGGAATAATTCTGATCACCCATGATCTTGAGTTGGCATTGTCATGTAGTGAGCAGATCATCATCATAGAGAAGGGCCATAAACTCTGCTGTGGAACCCCTGATGAAATACTGGTCAGACTCCTTAGAGATCATGTCCATGGTCTTCTATTACCTGAAACTGCGTTGCTTGCGAGTAAACTGGTTTCAGAAGGCTGGGATGTGCCACTGACCAGCGATGAATTGTTGCTCGCTCGATTCATAACAGAAAAGGTGAAGTCATGAAATTTTTGAATCATCTGACTTTTGGCCAGTATGTTCCGACTGAATCTTTAATACATGCAATGGATCCCAGGGCGAAGATCCTTGGAACTGTATCTCTACTTACTGGAGTTTTTCTTGTTGAACATCCCTCTGCTTTTCTGATCTGGTTCTTCCTGTTAATGATCATAACTTTTTTATCGAAGCTCTCCTACAGACTGATTTTAGGTTCAGCCAGACCTGTATTGATACTTGTGATCTTCACAGCTTTGATCCATATCTTCTTTACAGGTGGGACACCCCTGTTTGCAATTGGATTCCTGAAAATTTCAAGAGAGGGAATTACCATGGGAGTATATATGGGTATCAGGTTACTCCTCTTAGTGTTATTTGCGTCTTTACTGACCCTCACCACCAGCCCTATTGAGCTTGCAGACGGGCTTGAAGCTCTTTTTGCCCCCTTGAAACCCCTGGGCTTTCCAGCTCATGAACTGGCAATGATGATGACCATAGCCTTGAGGTTCATCCCTACTCTTCTTGATGAAACAGATCGGATCATGAAAGCTCAATTGGCCCGGGGTGCGGATCTTGACAGAGGTGGCCTGATAAAGAGACTGAGATCCTTTATTCCTGTCCTGATCCCGCTTTTCGTTATTGTTTTCCAGAGAGCTGATGATCTGGCAATCGCTATGGAATCCAGGTGTTATAAAGGTGGAAAGGGAAGAACTAGAATGGATCCCCTTGAATGGTCAATTTCAGATTCTGTGGCCTTTACGACATGCTTGGCATTGGTCCTTTTCCTTTCATGGATAGACAGGAGTATCTGGTGAAAAGAAAAGTTGCTGCAGTTGTAAGTTATGCGGGTTCAGCTTTTTCGGGTTGGCAGAAACAGGCTAATGCCCATTCCGTTCAGGCCGAGATCGAGATCGCCCTTACAAGGTTAACGGGTGAAAAGATACGTGTAATTGGTGCTGGCAGGACAGATGCAGGTGTCCATGCCAAGGGGCAGGTTTGTTCATTCTATGTTCCAGACTTCTGGGAAACAACAAAACTATCCAGGGCCCTTAATGCAAATATAGCCCCTGACGTGCGCATAATGCGTATAATTCCAGTGGATGATTCTTTTGATGCCAGAAGATCTGCCCTCTGGAGAGAATATGTCTATTTTATCTGGATGGGCAATGTATGTGTTCCTCATCTGAGACAGATGGTCTGGCAAAATCCCAGACCCTGGGACTTTCATGCCGTAGAGCAATGTTGTAGGCTATTTGAAGGTAAACATGATTTTTCAGCTTTCTGTAAAGCATCAGAACTGCCTCAAAACAGCATAAGGGAGATCTTCCGGATGACTTTCCGGAGGAAAGGATCCCTGGCTTTTTTCAGAATAAAAGGTAATGCCTACCTTACAAATATGGTCAGGATAATGATAGGCAGTATTAATCTCGTTGCTATCGGAAAAAAAGAACCTGACTGGATAAAGGCACTTTTAACCGGGAAACCTCGTACTGATGGAGGTCCGACAGCTCCGGCGAAAGGTCTTTTCCTATGGAGAATCGGGTATGATACATTCACAAGTTAGGCCTATTTTATTAATCCAGATTCCATCAGTTATAATCTAAGCTAGGTTATTAATCTGAGATCCATTCTTGGATCAGGCAGATTGTGCTCTTCATACAAAGGAGGAAACAGACGTGTTTGGTACGGACGTAGGCATAGATCTTGGAACTGCTACAGTATTGATCTTCGTCAAGGGAAAGGGGATCGTTCTCAGGGAGCCTTCAGTCGTTGCCGTTGATCTCGACAACGGAAAGATACTTGCAGTGGGGAACGAGGCCAAGAATATGGTAGGACGAACTCCCGGAAGCGTTGTTTCCGTAAGGCCCCTGAGAGATGGCGTAATAGCTGACTATACTATGACAGAGACGATGCTTCGGTATTTCATGAAAAAGATCAACTCGGGGATGAGAAGGTTTTTCAAAAATCGGGTAATGATCTGTGTACCTTCAGGAGCGACAGATGTAGAAAGACGTGCGGTCCTTGAAGCAGCAGTTGAAGTTGGTGCAAGGGATGCCTACCTTATCGAGGAACCAATGGCTGCAGCCATTGGGGCGGATCTCCAGATAGAAGAACCTAAGGGCAAAATGGTGGTCGATATAGGAGGAGGAACTACGGATATTGCTGTCATATCCCTTGGAGGTATAGTGGTCTCGAAATCCCTCCGAATAGGAGGGGACAAATTTGACGAAGCTATCATCCGTTTTCTCAGAAAACAACACAACCTTGCCATAGGAGAACAAACTGCCGAAAATCTTAAAATTCAGATCGCATCATGTGACGCCTCAGAAGAAGAAAAAGTGATGTCCCTCAAAGGTCGTGACCTCATACAGGGACTTCCAAAACAACTGGAGATCTCGAATATAAGTGTGAGGAGTGCCATTTCTGAGATGGTCCATTCAATTGTTGATGGTGTCAGGAACGTCCTGGAAGTAACACCACCTGAGCTTGCGGCAGATATTATCGACAGAGGTATAGTGCTTACAGGAGGAGGTGCTCTGTTAAAAGGCCTTCCACAACTTATTTCCCAGGAGACCAGAATCAGCTGTTATACTGCGGAAAACCCAACAGAATGCGTTGCTTTGGGTACAGGTAAGGCCTTGGCAGAAATTGAAAAGCTTAAAGCCTCTGGCCGTAGTGGAATACTTGCCACAAGCAGGAGGGGAAGACGGAGAAGATGGTAAGGAGCTACGCTGAATTCAATACCTTACATTTTTTCATATCCAGTGGAATGATCTAAATGGTTGAGCCCTGGTGGTCTGACGGCTTGTTTTTTTCTTGCCTGGGTTGTGGAAGATGCTGCAGGGGTGAACCTGGAGCGATATGGTTAACACGTGCTGAAGAGAAAATAATCTCTCAATACCTTGGGATAGCCGAAGACCTTTTCATAAGCGACTTCTGTACCAGAAAATGGGGAAATCTGAGTATCAGGGAAAAGATCAATGGAGAATGCGTATTTTACCAGCCTTCTTCAAACAAGTGTGGTATTTATGAGGTCAGGCCACTTCAATGCAGGTTATTCCCTTTCTGGCCTTCTCTGCTATATTCAAGAAAGAACTGGGAAAAACAGGCCTCCTTTTGCCCAGGAATGAATCAAGGACAATATATTGCTCCTGATGAGATAAGAAAAAAACTGGGCCTTTGCCCATTTCAAAAGCTATGAGTTTATTATGCACAGGAAATCCTGGTTTCCTGCTACATTCTTGATGGAGGGATAACGTGCAACCACAACTATGGTCTGATATCAACTGGGTGCTTATTGTGGTTCTTGTTCTTGCCAGCGGTATATTTGCTTATCTCGGTGATGTTCTGGGCACTAAATTCGGGAAAAAAAGGATCTCCATACTTGGATTGAGACCCAAATACACCAGCTCAATAATTACAGCTTTTACAGGAATCTTAATAGCCCTTGTTACTCTTTCAAGTCTTGCTGTTACTTCTGAAAGTGTCAGGACCACTCTTTTCAGCATGAAATTTCTTGAACGCCAGATCAATCAACTCACCACTGATCTTCAGGATAGCAGGGAAGAGCAGGAGGTTCTTTACCTTGATCTAGTGCAGAATCAGGAAAAACTGGAAGATGTTCAGAATCAGCTTTCACATAGTATCCCGAAGTTGGAAAAGGCCCAGGAGGAACTTGAATCCCTCAAGCGCGAGAAGTCCTTACTGGAAAGCAGGGTCAGTTCTCTTAGAGAAGAGTCAGAGAAATTAAGGGAAGGTCTGATTCAGGTAAGAGCTGGGAAAATTGCCGTGTTTGCCAACGAAATGCTAGCACAGCAACCAGTTGAAAAGGCAAGTTCCATAGAGACTGTGGGGGCTATTCTTGAAAGAATGTATCAAAGGGCCGGTTTCCTGATAGCCCTTAGACTTGGTCTTAAACCAGAGGATGTTCAGGTCACTTTTGATCCGGAGGATGAAAAGGAAGCAATGCATGAGTGTTCCAATTCCGACACCCGTTTATTTATCCGGATACTGGCAGCTTCAAACATCCTTGTAGGAGAAACAGTGAGGATAAAGTTTGAAGTTCATCCGAGCAAACCCATCTTTTCCGCAAATGAACTTCTGCATAGCCAGGTTGTTTTTCCACCTTTTGATGAATCCCAGGCTGAAGCGCTCCTTCACTCCCTGCTGAGAAAGGTCAATGAAAAAGCTGTGAGTGCGGGGGTTTTACCTGACCCCGTGAATGGAACAGTCGGAACACTTGATGCCAACGATTTCTTCGAAGCTGTACAAACACTCTCCAGCATCGAAGAGACCTCTGTTATCGGGATATATGCTCAGGATCAGGCTTTTACAGAGGGGCCGGTAAGAGTGATCATTCAAATTGAACCTTATGATTCTTCACAGTCTCAGGAATGAGAATTACTGCTTTGATTAGGGCGGGATATGGTTTTTCGAAGGAAGGTGAGCTACGTGCTTATTGTGGCCTGTCAGATCTGTGGTAATACCAGGATATTATCCGGGTTTCCGGATTCTGATGGGATGGCCAGAGCGACCTGGACATGCTCAAAATGTGGTACCGGGCAGCTTTTGCAGATCCCTGTCTCTTCAGATGCTACGGGATATGACCTGAAAAAGATAGTGAATGGACTGCCAAGGCAGTTCTTTGAAGGCAAGTAGATTTTAAGGGGTAGCAGTTTAGATGATACACTTTCGGCAATATAGATTTTATGATAGCAAAAAAGCTGTGACACCATATCAACTTCAGGGGTTATACAGATTTACAAGTTGGGGTAAGGGGCGCTCCCTTGAGCAGATCGCCAGGATGCTGGATCAGACAAGCCTTTGCTTTTCTGTTTACCATGAAGGGGTATTGGTTGCATTCTGCAGAATGCTGACCGATTTTGTTTTCAGAGCTTCATTATGGGACATCATGGTCCACCCTGACCATCAGGGCAAGGGACTGGGTTCTGCCCTGATGGAATATGCTCTTGAACACCCCACAGTAAAGGATATACCTCTTATCATTACTTACACGAGCGAACTGGGAGGATTCCTTTCCCAGCATGGTTTTACTCATGAGGATGGTACCATGATGTTACTGCGTTGCCCTATTGAGTATTCGTGACGAACATAAGAATCCTGTGTACCCTTACTCTGGACCCTTAGAAGGTGCAATGAGAATACGCCTACAGAGATTTTTCTCCTTAATCTCACATATTATGTATCCCTCGTCGTGTCCTCTTTGTGGTCGGTTTGGTGTCAATGTCTGTGAAGAGTGCCTGGAGGATTATGTCAAACCTTTATCTCCTCGGTGCGTTTCTTGCGGTAGTCCTTATCCTTGTTCAAAACATAAAGATACGATTCCTGTTTTTTCAGGAAATACCCATGACTCGACTGCCAGGGAAATGATACTCAGGTTAAAGTATTCTAACCTTCCTGGGCTGGGAAAACCAATGGGTAAAGCATTAGCGAAAAAACTGCATATTGATCTTGGACCGGATTTTCTTGTTCCTATACCGCTTCACAGGGAATCCCAACGCAAATTTAATCAGGCCCTGCTGATATCAAAAGGTCTTCAATCTGAATGGGGGATACCTGTGAAGGATGTCTTAAAGTGGGATCTTGTAAATGTAAGACAGACAAAAAAAGAACTGTCGGATCGAAAAAAAATGGATAAGGATGCGTTTTCCATTTGTTCTGCATCACTCAGAGACAAAAGGGTAATTATCATAGATGATGTTATGACTACCGGTACAACTCTCTCCAGGGCCATGGAGAGTCTTAGGGCTGGAGGGGCGATCCCGATAGCAGCGGTTACCTGGACCGCAACAATGTAAGCGGTGTTCCCGAAAAATAATTCCAATACAGTTATGAGATGGATCTGAGATCTTTTCCGGGAGGTGGTCACACTAGGAGATTTCTGATAGAATTCCTTGAAATCGCTAGAAATTGTTTTTTGGTGTTTCAGTAGTTTTACCTGGACTGAAGGTCTTACAGGAGATAAAATCTTTCGAAGAGATGTTCTCAAGGAGGTATCCTAATGGTTACAAAGAAAAGGTTGGGTTTAATTCTATTTCTGACGTT
>JAFGMB010000038.1 GCA_016927765.1 Synergistales bacterium | reverse complement strand
TCGTTAAGGGACCCAAAGGAGAGCTTACGACACCCACCATACCTGGTATCAACATCGAGGTTTCAGAATCGAAGGTGGAGTTCACCAGGGAAGATGATGAAAAGCGGACAAGGGCCTTTCATGGTATGATGAGAGCTTTGGTGAACAATATGATCACCGGAGTCACATCGGGCTTCGAAAAGAAGCTTGAGATCATAGGGGTAGGTTACCGTGCCCAGATGCAGGGGCCAAAGCTGGTTCTTAACCTTGGCTATTCGAACCCGGTGGAATTCACCCCCCCAACAGGGATAGAAATTGAGACCGACGGTCCAACAAAAATCTCCGTCAAAGGTATCGATAAACAGAAGGTTGGCCAGGTGGCGGCCGAGATAAGAGGTTTCCGTCCACCTGAACCATATAAGGGCAAAGGCATACGTTATGCCGGCGAGCACATTATCCGCAAAGCCGGCAAAGCTGGTGCATAGTTGCTAAGAGGTGAACAGTAGATGTTTATAAAACGCAGCCGCAATAAAATGAGAACAATCCGACACAGTCGTTTGAGAAGCAAGGTAGTAGGCACAACTATGTGTCCGCGAATGGCTGTTTACAAGAGCCTCAAGAATATTTCGGTCCAGTTCATTGATGACATGGCCGGAAATACTCTGGTGTCTGCCTCTAGTCTTGAAAGAAGTGTCAGGGATTCTCTTTCCAGCAGAAGCAATGTGGATGCAGCAAAAACTGTTGGAAAGTTGGCAGCAGAAAAGGCTCTTGCTAAAGGCATTACAAAGGTGGTTTTCGATCGCGGAGGTCATAAGTACCATGGATGTGTAAAGGCCTTGGCGGAATCTGCTCGTGAAAATGGCTTGCAGTTCTAAGGAGGATTTCCAAATATGATGAATAAGAGAATTTCTGCAAAAGGACTCGAGCTGAATGAACGTGTTGTTTCGATCAACAGGGTAAGCAAGGTTGTCAAGGGAGGAAAACGATTCAAGTTCAGTGTCCTTGTTGTTGTTGGAGATGGCGAAAGATACGTCGGCGTAGGGATGGGTAAAGCCAAAGAAATCTCAGAAGCCGTAAGAAAGGGCATTGACAAGGCTTCAAAGAATCTGATCGAAATGAAAAAAGTTGGAAGTACCCTTCCTCACCCTATAGTCGGCAGGTTCGGTGCAGCTCAGGTGTTGCTCAAACCTGCTGCTCCAGGTACCGGGGTTATTGCAGCAGGAGTAGTTAGAGCCATTATGGAACTGGGTGGAGTAAAAGATGTTCTTACCAAGGTCATAGGCAGGACCAATAACCCTGTAAACGTCGCCTGGGCTACTCTGAAAGCAATCGAAGAAACTAGAACTCCTGATGAGATCATGGCCCTCAGGGGAAAAACGAACCCTGATGCTGAAGCAGCTGGCGCGTAGGGGGGCTGAATCTTATGTCTAAACTTAGTATCACCTGGAAAAAGAGTGCTATCGGAAAACCGGAGAAACAGAAAAAAACCATTCAGGCGCTTGGATTGAAACGACTGAACCAGACGATCATCAAAGATGATTCCCCGGCAGTCAGGGGCATGCTGGAAAAGGTGTCCCATCTTGTCGAGTGGTCTACAATTGATGGTTAGCATCGGGAGGTATAACAATGAATCTTAGTGATCTGAGGCCTGCTTCAGGTTCCAGAAGACGTGCTAAAAGACTCGGCTGCGGAATCGGAAGTGGTTCCGGAAAGACAAGTGGTAAAGGACATAAAGGGCAAAAATCAAGAAGTGGTGGAGGCGTAAGGCCGGGCTTTGAAGGTGGACAGATGCCTCTATCAAGACGCATACCCAAACGTGGTTTCAACAATGCCAGATTTGCCAAGGTTTATCAGTGTGTGAATCTTGATTCCCTTTCGTCCAGGTTCAAGGATGGAGACACGGTGGGTATAAAGGAAATGTATGAAAACAGGCTAATAAGAAGTGCAGTCAATCCTGTTAAGATACTGGCTCGAGGAGATATCTCCATAGCCTTGACTATAGTTGCGCATTCCTTCAGCTCAAAGGCAATGGAGAAGATAGAGGCTGCTGGTGGGAAGGCCGAGGTGATCTAAGTGCTGGACTCCTTTAGAGATGCCTTCAGATTGCCTGATCTTAAGAGGAGGATCCTGTTTACCATCGGTGTTCTCTTCCTGTATCGTTTGGGTGCGCATATACCTACTCCTGGGATAGACGCTACTGCAATGTCGCATTTATTTGACCAGGGTGGAGTTCTGGGATTCCTGGATATTTTTGCTGGCGGGGCTCTAAGGAGATTCAGTATCTTTGCTTTAGGAGTTGCTCCATATATCAACTCCAGTATTGTCATGCAGTTGTTAGTTATCGTTATTCCAGCTCTTGAAAAAATGCAGAAAGAAGGAGAAGAAGGCAGAAAGAGGATCGTACAGATCACAAGATGGGGAACCATCTTTTTTGCCTTGGTCCAGGCTATCGGGCTGACCTTCTGGCTTGGAAATGTGGGCATTTTTTCAGGTGTCCTATTTGATGCGGTGATCATAGTTGTAACAGTCACTACAGGAGCCATTGCTGTGATGTGGCTTGGTGAGGAGATCTCGGATCACGGTATAGGGAATGGAATTTCCCTCCTCATTTTTGCAGGCATTGTGGCCCGGATCCCCGAAGCAGGCATAAGGACATGGAACATGTTGAAGCTTGGAGAGATGAATCTCTTTGTAATGCTTATCGCCCTGATGCTTATGATAGTGGTAGTGGCAGGTTGTATTCTACTCCAGGAGGGGCAGAGACGTCTTCCAGTTCAGTATGCGAAAAGAGTAGTGGGGAACAAGATGTACGGTGGGCAAAGCACTTTTATTCCGCTAAGGGTCAACCAGGCTGGGGTAATCCCCATCATCTTTGCCTCCTCCGTGCTCCTTTTTCCATATACTATTGCCCGACTCTTCAGTGGCGACATTGCAGCTGTTATGCAAAGGCTTTTGGCTCCAGGCAGTGCACTATACATGCTGCTTTATGTGACTCTCATAATTTTCTTCTCATATTTTTACACCGCAGTGGTCTTCAATCCGGCAGATGTAGCTAACAATATGAAGAAGTATGGGGGATTTATTCTCGGTATAAGACCGGGAAGACCGACCTCTGATTTTATTGAAAAAGTCATGAGCAGAATTACTCTGGGTGGCGCAGTGTTCCTTGCCATCATTGCTCTCATACCTACTCTCATGACAAAGATCATGGGTATAACCAGCTTCTATTTCGGTGGCACAGCTATCCTCATTGTCGTGGGTGTAGCTCTGGATACCGTTCACCAGATCGAAGGCCAGCTTTTAATGAGACATTATGAGGGTATTCTCAAACGTCGAGATAAAACTGGCGGCCTTCTGAGATTTTAGGGAGTGTTTTCCATGAGATTGATCCTTTTAGGTCCTCCGGGCGCAGGGAAAGGGACCCAGGCTGAGGTTATCAAAGAAAAATACAGTATTGCCCATATCTCAACTGGCGATATCCTTAGAGAGAACGTGAAATCAGCGACTCCCCTGGGTCTTGAAGCCAAACAGTTTATGGATTCGGGCAAGCTCGTCCCTGATGACCTTATCGTCAGCATGGTCAAGGACAGATTGAAAAATCCGGATTGCATAAACGGTTTTCTTCTGGATGGTTTCCCGAGGACCGTTAACCAGGCAGATGCTCTCGAAAAGATGCTCTCTGAACTGGGCATATCGCTGGATGCTGCAGTACTTCTTGAAGTCTCTGATCAAACCGTGGTTGACAGGTTATCCGGCAGAAGAACTTGCAAACTTTGCGGAGCGATTTTCCATGTGAAATTCCGCCCCTCCGCTAAAGGCACCCAATGTGAAAAATGCGGAGGAGTTCTTTATCAGAGAGACGACGATAAAGAAGATGTGATTCGCAGGAGGCTTTCTGTTTACTATGAGCAGACCTCTCCTCTCATAAAATATTATGAAGAAAAAGGCCTGCTTAAAAGAGTTGATGCTGAAAAATCCAGCGATACAGTTCTGACATTGATATCAGAATTATTCGGTTGATCGGGTGCGGATATGATTACCTTAAAATCCGAATGGGAACTTGACAAAATGCGTAAAGCCGGCAAGATCGTAGCCGATGTCATCATGATGTTGAAAGATCTTATCGTGCCAGGGATCACAACAATGGAGCTCGATGAAAAAGTGGAGGCTTTTATTCGTCACCAGGGAGCTATCCCTTCAGAAAAAGGTTATTGTGTTCCCGGTATCCCGACGCCTTTTCCAGCTTCTATCTGTGCTTCCATAAACGATGAAGTCGTCCATGGTATTCCAAGCAGGGATAGGATACTGCAGACAGGCGATATCATCAGTATAGATGTTATGGCTTGTTTTGAAGGGTATCATGGAGATGCGGCTTTTACTTACCCGGTCGGAGAGGTGTCCAGCGAAAAACAGAGACTCATGGATGTCACCAGGGAGAGCCTCGAAAAAGGAATATCCAAGGCCAAGTCGGGAAATACTGTAGGAGATGTCGGTCATATTATTGAGAACTTTGTTGCTTCTGCAGGTTTTGGTATCGTAAGAGATTATACAGGTCACGGTCTTGGGAAAAAGCTTCATGAACCTCCGCAGGTTCCAAACTTCGGTCGTCCAGGCAGAGGAGTTACTCTCAAGTCTGGCATGACCATTGCCATAGAACCAATGGTCATGACTGGGGATGAGAAAGTTGTAACAGGCCCAGATGGCTGGGTTGTTCTGACAGCGGATGGCTCAGACGCGGCTCATTTTGAAAAAACTGTTCTGATCACAGATGATGGTGTTGAGATCCTGACTCCCTGGGAATGACCTTTTATGGAATGTTTTCAGTTCAATTTGGGTCAAATAGTAATTTCCAGAAAAGGAAAAGATTCAGGTACCTGGTACGTGGTAATTGGGATCGATGAAGCTAGAGATCGGGTTATGGTCTCTGATGGGATAAAACGAACCCTTGTAAATCCCAAGTTCAAGAACCCGAAACATCTTCAGGCTGTCAACAGAAGTATCAAGGAAATACCTGAAATCATAGGGCACAAACAAACATATCAGATCCCTGATATCAAAACGCTGATAGAAAGGGCAAGAATAAGTGATCAGAATGAGGAGGTTGATTGAAGCGAATGGCCGAGAAAGATGAAGTGATCCAGGTTAAGGGTAAAGTTACGGAACCTCTACCCAATGCAATGTTCAGGGTCGAGCTTGATAATGGGCACCGTCTGCTGGCCCACGTTTCAGGCAAGATGAGGATGCATTTTATTCGTATCCTTCCCGGTGATAAGGTCCTTGTAGAGATATCGCCTTATGACCTGACCCGTGGCCGGATAGTCTATCGATATAAATAATTTCAGGCAGCTATTTTTAGATTTCTGCATAAAAATCGCTGTTTTGGAGGAGCGTGAACCATAATGAAAGTTAAACCGTCGGTCAAACCGATGTGTGAGTATTGCCGGGTAATCAAACGTAATGGTGTTGTCAGGATCATTTGCAGTAAGAATCCTCGACATAAACAGAGACAGGGTGCAAGGAGGTAATTCGTTATGGCAAGAATCGCTGGTGTAGATCTTCCAAGGGATAAAAGAGTAGAGATTGCTCTCACATATATTTTCGGAATAGGTCTGACCACTTCCAAGAAGATACTTGCCTCTACAGGTATTAACCCTGATACAAGGGTTAAGGACCTTACGGAGGATGAGGAACAGAAACTAAGAAAAGAGATTCAGGAAAGTTACAAGGTTGAAGGGGACCTGCGTCGCGAAGTTACAATGAATATCAAGCGTTTAATGGATATTGGTTGTTACAGGGGTCTTCGTCACAGGATAGGTTTGCCTGTAAGAGGGCAGAAAACAAAGACCAATGCAAGGACCAGAAAAGGTCCAAGACGCACTGTCGCTGGAAAGAAAAAAGCCCCCAGATAGATGGTTATGGTTCTTTCACCAGCTTCTGGCGAGATATAACAGTATTATGTTAGGGAGGCTGTAAAAATTGGCCAAGAGAACACAAAGAAGAGGAAAAAGAAAAGAGAAAAAGAATATCAGTTATGGTGTTGCCCATATTTACTCCACCTTTAACAACACTATCGTAAGCGTTAGTGATAAGGTAGGAAATGTCATTGCATGGGCATCTGGCGGAAATGTTGGTTTCAAGGGAACCAGGAAATCAACTCCTTTTGCAGCGCAGATCGCTGCACAACAAGTGGCAAAACAGGCACAGGATCATGGA
>JAFGMB010000037.1 GCA_016927765.1 Synergistales bacterium | reverse complement strand
CCTTTTTCTGACACAGACCCCTCAGGCATTTCAAACAAAAGAGATCAATGAAGTGCTTCTCAATGCAAGAGAAAACGTTTCGGACGAGGCTGAGGCATGGCTGGAATCAGGAAGAAGTCCGGCTCCTGTAAAGGGTGAGATCATGAACTTCAAGATTACATTCCAGGAGGATATTAATAAGGCGAGAATGCTTGTGGCCGGAGCCACTGAAACCAGGACCGGTTTTGGTTACGATATCCACCCACTTCGCCCTGGAAGACCCCTTGTTTTGGGTGGGGTGAGTATTCCTTTCGCTCTTGGGCTTTACGGGCATTCTGACGGCGACCTTATATGTCACGCCGTTTCAGATGCTCTTTTAGGGGCAGCGGGCCTGCCTGACATAGGAACATTATTCCCTTCTTCCGATCCTGAATTCAAGGATGCCTGCAGTCTGGAACTTCTGAAAAAGGTTTTGGACCGTATAAGGAAGAAAGGGTTTATGCCTTCTACGGTAGATATTGTAATCAGCACACAGGTTCCTAAGCTGGGGCCATGGATTGAAAGGATCGAAGCGTCTCTTAAAAAAACGCTTTTCAATGATCGTCCCGGGACCCTTAAGGTTAAGGCAAAATCCGGGGAAAATCTTGGAGAGATCGGCCATGGAGAGGCTATGGTGTGCTGGGCGATAGTGGCCATAAAGACCGCCCCTGCTTTTTCCCCAGGGGAAATGACCCATCAATAACAATTGGAATATTTCAGGAAAACCTGTTGCCCATTGCACATAAAGCTTTGTTGGGTATAGACTCTCTCCCAATACGGGAAGTTTTGACTTTCGTCACCTAATGTCCCGTTACGCCAAGGAGGAAAGGCTATGGAAAACTCCAGAGACAGAATTATCGGTGATGGATTTACCTTTGACGACATGCTTCTTGTTCCCGCTTACAGCGAAATTCTTCCTGCCCAGGTCGACGTCAGTTCATTCCTGACGCCTGGAATCAAATTGAACATCCCTTTCTGCAGTGCCGCAATGGATACTGTAACCGAGAGCAGGCTGGCGATAGCACTGGCAAGAGAAGGCGGTATAGGGATCATCCACAGGAACATGAGCGCAGAAAGACAAGTGGCCGAAGTTGATAAGGTAAAACGTTCGGAATCGGGTGTGATTGTCGACCCCTTCTTTCTTAAACCTCAGGACCTGGTAAGGGATGCGGTCGAGCTCATGTCCCACTATCATATCTCGGGAGTCCCGATCGTTGATGAAGACCAGAAACTTGTCGGAATAATAACAAACAGGGATCTTCGTTTCGTAACTGATTTCGATCAACCGATAAGCCGGGTCATGACACATGAAAACCTTGTAACCGCTTCAGTCGGCACCGACCTCGAAGGTGCTACAAAGATCCTGATGAAGCATAAGATCGAGAAACTTCCTATTGTTGACAGAAAAGGGATCCTTAAAGGACTTATTACAATAAAGGACATTCAGAAAGCACGGGATTTTCCCCAGGCATCCAAGGATTCCAGGGGCCGTCTTCGTGTGGGAGCAGCTATTGGCGTTGGCGAGGGATCACTTGAAAGAGGTGTCTCTCTTGTAGAAGCAGGAATAGATGTGCTTGTGGTGGACACAGCTCACGGCCACTCGAGATCAGTGATCGAGATGGTTCGTTCAATACGTAATATGTTCAGCGATATTTCCATTGTTGGAGGGAACATTGCCACAGCAGAAGGGGCAAGAGCTCTTATTGAAGCAGGTGCTGATGCTGTTAAAGTTGGAGTTGGCCCCGGATCCATCTGTACCACCAGGATCATTGCCGGCATTGGGGTTCCACAGCTTTCCGCAGTTATGGATGTAGCCGATATAGCTCACTCCATGGGTAAAATGGTTATTGCAGATGGAGGAATAAGGTACTCCGGAGATGTAGTAAAGGCTCTCGCGGCTGGAGCAGACTGTGTAATGGTCGGGTCCCTTTTCGGCGGAACGGATGAAAGCCCTGGAGAAGTCGTGATCTACCGGGGCAGGTCGTTTAAGAGTTACCGGGGAATGGGTTCACTGGGAGCAATGAAAGATGGGGATTGTCGCGACCGTTACTTCCAGGAAGGCCGGACTGATGAAAAGCTAGTGCCAGAGGGTATTGAGGGACTTGTCGCCTATAAGGGCCCGATGAGTGCGATCACCTACCAGCTTGTGGGTGGCCTTAGGTCAGGAATGGGATATGTTGGCGCAAAGGATGTATCATCTTTGCATGAAAATGCAAGGTTTGTAAAAATCACTGGTGCAGGAGTAAAAGAGAGCCATCCTCATGATGTTGTAATTACAAAGGAAGCGCCCAACTACCGAATGGAATGAAAGATGTCTGGCAATTTAACGAAATTGTTATTCCAGTTTGAAGTTTTTTTGCCGCATTGTTGATATTTTTACTTCTTGCATGCTATACTCTGGTTGTGGAACCGCCTTTAAAAGCTTTAACTCAGGGCGAAGAGCAGGAAAATCCTGCTCTTCGCTTTTTATCTTAGAACATTTGTTTGGGTGGTGAGAAAATGGCGATGGACGAACACCCGGCAGCCGGCATTCGATCCGTTCACGAATCCATCAGGGTAATGGTCGAAAATTCGGGTTATGAATATGTCGGATCTGAATTGGCAACAGAAGAAGGACACTCTGTCCTGTCCGTATACATCGACAGCCTTGGAGGTATCAATGTAAAAGATTGTGAAATCGTTTCAAGGCGCCTTGGTAAAATGCTTGATGAGATAGACCCTGGTCTTCCCGAGAGATATTTCCTCGAGGTAAGTTCTCCAGGGGTTGAAAGACCTCTTCTTGTGTTTTCAGATTACTTGCGATTTGCAGGGAAAAAGGTTCGATTGAAACTTAAGGATCCCCTTGATGAAAGAAGGACCCTGGTGGGTATTATCGATAATGCTGTAGATGGGGAAATAGTCCTTCAGGAGGAAGAAGCAGGAAGTATTGTAATATCCTTCGACAGGATACTGAAGGCCAATCTTGTCTTTGAACTCAAGAAACCGGAAAAGCCAGG
>JAFGMB010000036.1 GCA_016927765.1 Synergistales bacterium | reverse complement strand
GGATCTTCAATCTCTGGGCAGTGGTAGTTTTCCCTGATCCCGAAGGCCCCGCTATGGAGATAAGCCTGAGATCGTCCTTTCCTGATATATCTTCGGCGAGACGACTTAATCTCTGGGAATGAAGGGCCTCGGAAACAAGTATGAGCTCAAGGGCATTCCCTTCAGAAATTCTGGAGTGAAGGCTGTCCATGGTATTCAATCCAAGGGTATCAAGCCAGTGAGCGTACTCCAGAAAAACTTCTGATAGTTTGAGTGAAGGATGAAAGGGCGGCACTTTTTTTGGATAGTTCACTGTAGGGAATTGCAGTACCATACCAGGTTCAAGAAGCTTCAGGTCATATACTTTAAGGTACCCTGTAGAAGGAGCAAGGGGAGCATAAAAAAATCCATATTCCTCACCACAACGATATACCTCAACAGGATCAACTGTACTCCACTGGAAAAGGTTGGCACATTCACAGGAACCCATGTTACGAAAAAGACGGGTTGCCTTATCAAGAGGCAGGAGTTCCCGTTTAATAGGAAGATCTTTTTCCACCATTTCATCCAGGCAGGTTTTAATAGCAAGGACATCCCGGACTGTAAAGGATCGGTTCTCAAGTTCCCAGTAATAACCATCGCTTATGGAATGCCTGATCACGATCTCCTCGGAAAGGGCTTTCCTGGAAGCCATGACAAGGAGGAAACTTAGTGAACGACGGTATACTTCCATCCCCTCAAAGCTGGAAGTATCAACAAACTCCACGTTGGAATCCTCGTCTATTATCCAATCAAGGGACCTGAGATAGTTATTTACTCTCCAGGCCACGATATTCCTGGAACTCATATTTCCGGACCTTAAAAGGACATCCCTTCCTGAAACTGGTCCCTCCAGGGTAAGAATGGTTGTTCCGGAAATATTAATGTGAAACCCCATAGACACCACACCTTCCGGTTAGATCTGTATTTTCAAGCCCTTCTGATACTTATACAATAAAGCCCAATAATTAAAAAGCCCTCCCCCCGTCAAATATCAGGGGAAGGGCCCAATGTATCATTAACTAACGCTTGTTAGGATCCCAACGTCTCGCAAAACCCTGGGTTATCCTGTCAATGACAATGGCCAGAATGACGATACTGAATCCGGATTCAAAACCATGCCCCACGTCTATGCGGTTGATGGATAAAAGCACTTCCTGTCCAAGACCCCTGGCTCCGATCATTGAACAGACCACAACCATTGCAAGGGCCATCATGGTGGTCTGGTTAATACCGGCCATGATATTTGGCATTGCCAGGGGGACCCTCACTTCTTTTAGAAGCTGCCACTTGGTACAACCGTAAGCAAGAGCAGCTTCCTGGGTACTCTTGGGTACCTGTCTGAGGCCAAGGTCTGTGAGCCTTATGACCGGGGGCATGGAATAGATAAGAGTCGCAAAGACAGCAGGTACCTTTCCTAAACCAAAGAACATCATTGCAGGAATGAGATAAACGAAACTCGGCATGGTCTGCATTCCATCAAGGATCGGTTTCATAATACTCTTTGCAAGATCTACCTCTGCCATCAGTATGCCCAGGGGGATGCCAAATATGAGGGAAAGTATAACCGCGGTTATGATCACAGCGAGAGTATCTATCGCAAGTTGCCAAAGTCCGAACATGCCGATCAACATCAGCATGGCAACAAGGATTAATACTGTAGATATCCTTTTGGAAACGACCCACGCAAGAGTTGCTACAAGGAGGATATATCCCCACCAGGGAACTGAGCTGAGTCCACCCTGAATACTCATCAGAACAAAGGATATCCCGGCTGAAATGCTGTCGAAAGTAGGAGCGTAAGCATGGAGAAGCCAGTTGATCCCGTTATTCACATATTCTGCGACGTGGAATTCCAATGCATCAGGAAACATTTGTGATCGCCCCCTTTGTTGATGGGTCATTACCAGTGTTATCGGATACAACTTCCAGCTTGGCTCTTTCGTCAGCCATCTTGAGCTGTTTCCGTTTATCCTGGACAAATCTTGCCACATAATCATCAGCAGGATGTGACAGAATATCCGAAGGTTCCCCCTGTTGGACTATCTGTCCGTTCTTCATAACTGCCATCTTGTCACCAAGACGCATTGCTTCATCAAGATCGTGAGTTACAAAGAAAATTGTCTTTTGCATCTCTTCCTGCAAGCGGATCAGCTCATCCTGCATCTCTCTCCTGATCAAGGGATCAAGCCCGCTGAAAGGTTCATCCATTAAAAGAATGGGCGAGTCCATCACAATAGCCCTTGCAATTCCGACTCGCTGCCTCATTCCTCCACTGAGGGAGTTGGGGTAATAATTTTCCCATCCGCTTAAACCGACCTTCTCAAGGGATACCTTGGAACGTTCGATCATCTCTTTTTCAGGAACCCCCTGTATCTTCAGGCCAAAACCGACATTTTCCAGAACGGTCCTGTGAGGTAGAAGTCCGTAATGCTGGAAGACCATGGCTGTCTGATGTCTTCTGAATTCCGTCAATTCTTTCATGTTCATTGCAGTGACGTTCTCCCCGGAGACGAACACTTTCCCGGCAGTAGGATCAATAAGGCGGAGTATGCACCTGATAAGGGTAGATTTCCCACTCCCGGAAAGGCCCATGACCACGAAGACTTCTCCTGGCTCAACCTTGAGGGATACCCCTCTTACCGCAACAACAGCCTCGTCAGATTCATCGAAGGAGGTAATCAGGTCCTGGTCCTCTACATCGATATCCTCATCGTTCTTCGTATATACCTTCCATAGATCCTCTATCAGGATCGCCGGATCTTTCAAGCTAATTCCCCTCTTTCAGGGCTGCGTCTATCTTTGCTATCCTGTTTTCATCGGCAACCCAGGATTTCCACTCCTTGTCATATTTCTGCAGGAACCATCGGGCACTTTCCTCGGCAGTAACGTTGTTATCCTTCATATAAGCAAGCCCTTCATTCGTCATGGCCAGGGTGGTGGAATATCTTTCAAGCATGGAGATCATCTCGGGATTTTCCTGTGCAAACTCAGCATTCACCAGTTTTAACACCTTGCTGGCAACATAAGCACATCCGCGGTTTTTCTTAAATAGCTCTTCATTGTAAGGAGGCTCCTCCAGCATGGTCATCTTCAACTTGCCCATAATGGGAGTAGGTTCCCAGTAATACGCAAGAATGGGGTTACCCTTTTCATAAGCCCCTACTATGGCAGCAGCCAGAGCACTTTGTGAACCAGGATCGAAGGCCATATACGTATCAGAGAGTCCATAAGCATCGATCTTTGCCGTATTATGACTTGAAACAACCCAACCGCTTGGCCCATTGTAGAGGCGCCCCTTGTCAGGATTTTCAGGATCCTTGAATAGCTTCCAGTATTTCTTGAGGTCATCAACGGTTTTAAGGTCCGGAGCCATGGGCTCTATACCTCTTTCCTTATCTCCTTCGATAACATATGTAGGCACATACCATCCCTGTGGAGCGTCAGGAAAGACCTTGCCCAGGGTGAGGATACTTCCATCAGCCCTGGCCTTTTCGTACCACTCAAAAACATTATCTGCCCATAGTTCCATTGTGACATCGATATCGCCTCTTTCGACTCCAAGCAACCCGGGCATACTCTCAGCAAAGGTATATTTTACATCTTTGTCGTATCCATGTTTCATAAGGAAACCGGCTACACGGTTATGGAATTGAACGCTATCCCAACTGAAATCCACAAACATCACCGGCTTGTCGACAGCCAAAGCAATGGAGCCCCAAAAGGCAACGCACAGAACAACAGCCAGAATAATCAACCTGGTGAAACTTTTTTTCACCTTCAAAAATATCTCCTCCTTCTATTTGGATACTGTGAATTGTGAATGAAAAAACCGCAAGGACGAAAGGGCATAAACACGATATGAACCACAATTCTGTAGGGGTGACCCGAATAAAACTGGAATAATCCAGAACATCCAGATCAAAGAGTAAGAATTGCCCTTTTTACCCCTTGAGTTCTGTTATTTTCTGTTCAAGGAAATAAATCCTGGACTCTAATTCTTCCATCTTCTTCTGAAGGGTGGATAGGATGTTGGTCTGAAGTTTGGATTTCTCCCGGGCAGCCGCGATCTTTTCTCTTACAATGAGGTTTCGATAGAGGGTCGAACGGGCAACTCCGAGTTTTTCAGAAACGGTCTGAAAATCTATGGTCTCACCCGTAACTTGCATCTCCGAAAGGAGTTCATCTACAGAATTGATAAGCTGAAGTCTTTCTTTTTTAGTAACCTGTTTATCCGGCAGAAATATCACGCTCCATTCGCTTCACATACGCTACATCTATAGCAATAATATACTACCACAGGGCAAATATTATGTCAATATTGTATTAACTTACAGTTAAGAGGGTTAAAAATAACAGGGATTATGCTAAATTTATTACTGGTGCATAAGTCAGATACGCGGGGGAGAACAATGGCAGAAAACATTAGTAAAGGTACAAAGATCTATGAAAAAGTCGTAGAAGAAATAAAAGAGCTGATATCTCGAGGAGAATTTGAACAGGGAGATCCTCTGCCTCCGGAAAGGCAGCTTATTGAACAACTTGGCGTGAGCAGAAGCTCCCTGAGGGAGGCTTTCAAAGTGCTCGAATCCCTCGGGCTACTCGAGAGCATCTCGGGAAAAGGACGTTTTGTAAGGAAGGCAAGGGCAGAAGGTGTTCCTTCAGTCCACATGCCCCTTGAGGATGAAGCGATCCTTGAACTTGTTGAAGCAAGAAAAGTACTTGAACCTTGCATCGCTTCCGAAGCAGCTAAACATGCTTCTTCCTCAGATCTTGCAAGAATCAGAAGGCTTCTGAAAACCACAGCGGAAGATGTAATTTCCCTGAAACACAGGGCAGATTGTGATTATTCCTTTCACCTGATGATGGCGGAGGCAACCCATAATTTTATTTTTGTAAATATTGTCAAAATGACCTTCAATCTCATCATGGCTACCCATGAAAGGATATACACGCTCCTGGATGACAAAGAAGTGTTTCTGAAAGAACACAGGGAATTATATGAATGTCTTCTCTCAAGAGACCCCACACAGGCTGCCTCGGTAATGAAAAAACATGTAAACAGGGTATATAAGACCTTGCTAAATGCCCTGGCCCTGGAACATTTGGAGAATTAACCGCAATAAAAGGACAATCAGAAGGGGGCATACCTGCCCCCTTCTTCCACAGGCCTTACTTTACGAGAAAACCTGTAAGTTCAGCCGGGATCTTATCATTGTCATTTACAGCACTGGGACCCACTATAGCCTGCCCCATTTTTTCAAAGACCGCCAGTCCCCCTTCATGATCAAGCACGAATTGGGCGAACTGGATAGCAAGATCTGCATTGGGAGCCTGCTTGGGAATGGTGAAACCGTAAACTATCGGTTCTCCGACCATGGTCTTCTTCGTCCCCGGTTCAGTACCTGCAATATCGATGGTGGCACTCTTATAAAAATCAGCGTACTTCACATCCTTCAGGTTTATCTGTGGAGGAAGCTCGACATAATCAAGGCCGTGTTGCACTGCTACCGAACGATATTCAAAAGCATAATCCAATGCTCCGCTCTCTACCTGTGCTACAAGCTCTATAGCTTTAGGCCGGGTGAAATGCCTGGGATGCTGAAGAGCCCTTTCATAAAGCCCCTTCTGGCCATAATGTTTTTCTGCAAGCTGAAGTACAAGCATTGAACGGTATCCACAGGGATCCAGGTCCGGTTCAGAGTTACCCCAGCTAACATCCTTCCGCATGATCACTTCATACCAGTTATCAGCATCAACCTGGTCTGCATACTTGGACTTGGGTCCATACATAAGTACAAGTTCATTGGTAGCGAACATTATATTCCAATCCGCATAATCGGGACGGAGCATGTTCTCGATCACAATGTAATCAGCGGAAAAATAGAGATCGCATTTCCCATCGAGATCGATGATCTTTCTTGCAAGAGCATTACTTCCCGCCGCCTCTCTTTTGACATCAATATCGGGGTGAGAGCTTTCAAAGAGACTTTCCACTTCTGCCATGGGTGTACTCAAACTGCCGGCATGGAAAAGAATGATCTCCTTTGATGGCGCTGCCAACAAGATCATAGGGGCAAGAATCACAATAGCACACGCAAGAACAATTCCTTTTCTGAAACATTTCATATACCAACACACCTCCTATATAGGTTTAATATATATCTATAAAGCATGGATAATTTCGGGTTTGATCCTGAGATAGACCTGGTCTCCTACCTGGAGTTTCATTTCCACAAGGGAAGACGCGAGTATATATGAAACAAACCTGGAATTCTCCACACTTACCACTACCTCAATTACGGTCCCTCTGCTGATTATGGATATGATCTCACCCTGGAAGATATTACACTGGTCCTTAACCTCCGGGGCCACTCTTGCAATAGCTATGTCCTCGGGACGTATACCGAGAAAAGTACACCCCTGTGGGCCAGAATGACTAATTGCAAAGGATATACCATCCAGGCTTATCGCAGTATTTGTCTTAATGTCACAGGGAATGAGGTTCTTCATCCCTACAAAGTCTGCAACTACCGGGTCAGCCGGACTTTTAAATACTTCAGCAACATTCCCCACCTGTCTCAGGATCCCCTCCTTGAGCACGGCCACCCTGTCTCCAAGGGAAAGTACTTCTCCAAAATCATGGGTGACCATCACAATAGTGATCCCCTCAGAATTGAGGATCTTCAGGTATTCCTGGATCTCTTCACGAAAACCCGGATCCAGAGCACTTAATGGTTCATCAAGAAGAAGAAGCTGAGG
>JAFGMB010000266.1 GCA_016927765.1 Synergistales bacterium | reverse complement strand
GTTCACTGGAAAAACAGAAATTATTGATGGTTACTCTTCAGAAATTAGATATTATTGTTAAAGAGCTTATAGGAAAGGGATTACTTTTTGATCAGATGAAGGAGGTATCTCTTCTGCAACAATTAATCAAGATAAGAAATGTTCCTGTTGAAGAAATTGAGAGAACTTCTAACCTTTGGCTTCATCAGATAAGATCAGAACTCGAAAAACTGGTGGTCTCCCTATGAGACTCGCAAGAGAAGGTTATCGGACCGTATCAAGTCTGAGAGGGCCTTTGTTGTTCGCTGATGGTTTACACGAAGCCGGATATGGCGAGATCGTTACAATTGAAACCGATCAGGGAATAAGAAAGGGACAGATACTTCAGGCAGATGAAGGGCTTGTCTCGATCCAGGTATTTGAGGGAACGGCAGGGATAGATCCGGGAAAAACAACTGTCTGGCTTGAAAGAGATGAAGTCAGGATACCTGTTGGAGATGGAATACTCGGAAAGGTCCTCAATGGAAGGGGAACTCCCATCATGGGAGAGGAGGTCGGCTACATTGAAGAATATCTACCAGTGACCGGATTTCCGATAAACCCCTCCAGCAGGAAAACTCCAAGCTCCTATATAGAAACAGGGATCTCATCGATAGATCTGATGAATACACTGGTCAAGGGCCAGAAACTCCCGATCTTCTCCGGCTCAGGACTCCCTGCGAATGAATTGGCAGCACAGATAGTCAAGCAGGCAAGGGTCCCATCGAAAGATACTTCTTTTATGGTCGTTTTTGCTGCTATGGGAATAACCCATCGGGAGGCAGATTTCTTTCTCAGTAGTTTCAAAAATTCCGGAGCCCTTAATAAGGGTGTCTTTTTCATTAATCTTGCCAGTGATTCAGCCGTTGAAAGACTGCTGACTCCAAGATTGGCCCTTACTGTAGCAGAATACTTCGCTTTTCAAAAAGGTTATGATGTTCTGGTAATACTGACCGATATGCTTTATTATTGCGAAGCCTTGCGAGAGATAAGTTCATCCAGAGAGGAAGTGCCTGGAAGAAGAGGATATCCTGGATATATGTATTCAGACCTGGCGGAACTATATGAAAGAGCAGGTTGCATCAAGGAAAGTAGCGGAAGCATTACCCAGATACCTATCATTACCATGCCGGATGATGACATGACCCATCCGGTAGTAGATCTGTCTGGATATATAACCGAAGGTCAGATAGTGCTGGACAGAAACATCTTCAGCAGGGTAGGGTACCCTCCGATAAATGTTCTCCCGAGCTTAAGCCGCCTGATGAATAAAGGCATCGGGAAAAATCTCACCTTCAAGAACCACAGAACACTCGCCGATCAGTTATATGCTGCCTATGCAAGGGCGATTGAAATTGGGAAACTCAGACTTATCGTGGGTGATGAAGGTCTTACAGAAATGGAGCATAGATATCTCGACTTCGGCAAGCGATTTGAATCCCAGTTCGTGAACCAGGGTAATATTCATCGCACATTGATGGATAGTGAAAGAGTGGCATGGCAATGTCTTTCTTCTCTACCCGAGACTGAACTTTATCGAATGCCTACGGATTATGTAGCCGAGCATTATCGGTCTGAGGTATAGTCAGATATGGTTACTAAAGTGACACCGACCAGAGAAAATCTACTTGAAATAAAGAGGCGTTCCGACACTGTTAAATACGGGAAACAGCTTCTTGAGAAAAAGCGTGATGCTCTCCTGAGAAATCTGGAGGAGGATCGTCGAAGATTGAGAGAGCTGGAAGAACACTTCCGGAAACTTTGCCAGAACATCGGTATGGTGTATTCACTTGTTCGAATGTATGAAGGACAGGCCATTCTGCAGCTTTTAAAACCCGGACGGCCTATACTTCATGTTAAGGTCATGAAGCGTACGCTCATGGGGTGTAGGTTTTCTCAATTCGATCCTGTTCAGGATGACCGAACATCAGGAACCTTTGCGGCTTTTGACCCTGCTATGACATCTCTTTATGTTGACGATCTCCTGAGGGCCCTTTCTGAGACAGATCGGATCCTCTGGCCGTATATAAATCTTAAGACAAAGATCACTGCGCTGGAAAATGAACTGAAAAAAACACTTCTGAAGATAAATACTCTCGAATACACGGTACTTCCGGAACTGAAAGACCAGAGAAAACAGATCGAAGAGGTGCTTGGAGAAAGAGAGAGGCAGGAAAGGTTTTCAGTCAAGAAAATCAAGCGCAAAAAGGAAAAGAAGATCCAATACCATGATCAAGATCCGGGTTAGATCCTGGTAAGGACAGTGTAATGAAGATCACCCTGATCTCTGTAGGGAAACCAGCTGAAAAATTCTATCACCAAGCAGTACAGGAATATCTTAAGCGCCTTCAAAGGTACTCCAGCATTGAATGGTTGGTAATCCCTTCCTGCTCTGGTAAAAACACTGTGGAAAAGATAAGATCAGGCGAGACAGAGTCTATCATCAAGGTTCTGCGCCCAAGAGATCGCCTTGTCCTGCTTGATATGAAGGGGAAAACTTTTGAGAGTGTTGCTTTTGCCTCTTGGCTTTCTTCATCCATATGTGATATATCAGGAAGACTTGTCTTCGTAGTGGGAGGTCCCTATGGTGTTTCAGGAAACCTGAGAACAAGGGCAGATGTTCTGCTTTCTTTATCGCAAATGACCATGCCCCATGAATTATGCCTTGTATTTCTGGTAGAACAGATCTACCGGGCTTTCAGTATAATTGCAGGATCATCATATCATCATTGAGAAAAGGAGGTATCTTTGAATGAAAATGAATAATCTGATGAAACAGGCACAGAAGATGCAGGCCCAAATGATGAAGATACAGGAAGAACTTGCAAAAGAAGTAGTAGAGGGAATTTCCGGGGGCGGCATGGTTACTGTTAATGCAAATGGTCAGGGAGACATCATAGGTATAAAGCTTGAAAAGGAAGTCGTCGATCCCGATGATGTTGAAATGCTGGAGGATCTAATCCTTGCGGCCATCAATGATGCCATCAAGAAGAGCAGGGACCTTGCCAACTCAAAGATGGGTAAAATGGCTCCCGGACTTGGCAGTCTCGGCATCATGTGATGCCTTTTTTATCTGAGTAGATGCTAGGAGCACATCAATTGGTATTGCCGGAACCTCTTGAAAAGGTCATCGCTGTTATGAAAAAACTACCTGGAATTGGAGAAAAAAGTGCCAGGAGAATGGCTTTTTCCCTTCTCCAGGAACCTACAGGCACCATTGAAGAACTTGCCCGCACGTTGATTGATCTTAAGCGCAAATTGCATCCCTGTTCCAAGTGCGGGAACATAACGGATATTGATCCATGCTCAATTTGCACCGACCCTTTTAGAGATAAAAATATCCTTTGCGTAACCGAAACAGCAGAAGACCTGATAAGTATCGAACAATCCGGAGTATTCCAGGGTCTTTATTTTGTACTCAATGGAAGGGTTTCACCCCTCGAAGGGGATGAACTTGACCCTTCAGTGATCCACAGATTACGGAAAAGGATAAGCATCCTGGAGGCTCAGGAACTCATTATCGCAACCAACCCGAGAATAGAAGGGGATCTCACCTTTTATGAGATAATGGATTATCTTGATGATATCGACATCAAGGTCTCACGATTGGCCTATGGTCTACCAGTTGGTGGCAGTATCGAATTTGCGGATAGAACCACTATTCACGCTGCCATGGAATCCAGGGTAACCCTGGCAAAAAACTTCAATAGGAAGAGGTGATGAAATGGGTGATAGTTTTTCCAGGATGATGAAACTGACCTTCAGGGGACTTTTCATTCTTCTTGGAGGCATCGTTGGATACCAGTTAAGTATTTATATTCTTCCCCAGTTACCCCCTGACTGGTTTCCGTGGGCTATAAGATTTATCCCCCTTGAAATCGGTTTCATGATCTTTAGCGTCATTTTCTTTGGAGCGGTAGGTTTTGTTCTGACCCCTCTTGTCCTAAAAGGACTAGGCTTTATAGGTTCATTATTTGAAAGACAATTACAGACCACAAGCTGGCAAGATATTACAGCAGCCACGATGGGATTGATAATAGGTCTTCTGGTGGCGAATCTGATCGCCCTTCCCTTTTCAGATCTTCCTTTCGGGAGCTATATCGCCGTTTTCCTCAATATCGTTCTGGGATACCTGGGTGCAAGGCTTGTCCTTAAAAGGCAACAGGATCTCCGAGGAGTTTTCCTTCCTATTAAAGGGATCAAGGAAAGACTGCAGAACCTTAAAGGAAAACATGGAACTGATCTGAAACATACCCATATGGGAACTTTTACCTATGAAGCCAGTAAAAAAGTACTCGATACCAGTGTTATCATTGACGGTCGGATCCTTGATATAGCAAGGACAGGCTTTCTTGAAGGATACCTTATTCTTCCCAGGTTCATTCTTATTGAACTTCAGGCTGTGGCCGATTCTACAGATCCTGCCCGCAGGACCAGGGGCAGGAGAGGTCTGGATGTGGTTAATGCCCTTCAGAATATCGATGGTCTTAACATTGAGATCGTTGAAGAGAGTCTCAAGGATCTCAATGTAGGTTCCGTAGACGAAGCACTGGTTGAAATGGCCTTAAAGATAGGCGCAGATATCCTTACAACTGACTATAACCTGAACAAGATCGCCCAGATACAGGGACTGAAGGTACTTAATGTCAATGATCTTGCAAATGCACTGAAACCGATGTTATTGCCTGGAGAGACCATCACAGTGGATATTATCAGGGAGGGCAAGGAACTTCACCAGGGAGTCGGATATCTTGATGACGGTACAATGCTTGTTGTGGAGGATGGTGAAAACTTCATAGGGAAAAGGGTTGAAGTAGTTGTCACTTCCATGCTCCAGACATCTGCCGGAAGAATGGTATTCGGCAAGATACGCAAAGAGGTAAGATCTTGAGGGATGTTTCATTTCTCATCGTTGCTGCGGGAAAAGGTAACAGACTTGGAGGTACCCCAAAGCAGTTTCGTTTGCTGGGAGGGGTCCCTTTGTGGTTTTGGAGTTTTTCTGTTGCAAATGAAATGTTCTTCAGAGAAATCATAAGAGAATGTGTCATTTCGGTTCCTGACGGATACGTGGACGAGGTCTCGGCTGAGACATGTTCCTTTAAGATCCCCTCAAAGGTCGTCCTTGGAGGAAATAGCCGTACCTCTTCTGTACTGAAAGGCCTTAGAGCATGTACGGCAGATAAGGTTTTGATCCACGATGCCGCAAGACCCTTCCTGAACCCTGAAGTCTGTATGGATCTTATTTCTCATTCAGATGCCATAACCGGTTCCATACCCTGCTTGCCGATCAATGATGCACTGAAGGAACAAAGGGACGAAACCTTTCTGCCCGTTGAAAGAGAAAGACTACATATCACCCAGACACCACAGTGTTTTGACAGGGGAGAATTGATAAAGATTCTTGAAAACCATTCGACAGATTTCAAAGATGAAGCAGAGGCATGGCTCCTTACTGAAAGAAAACTGGTAATGGTTAAAGGAGATCCCTTAACATTCAAGATTACATACGAATCGGACTGGAAACATGCAGAAATGATAGCACTGGGCAAAAAAGAGTACACCCAGGGAATTGGATATGATATTCATCCACTTGTACCTGGAAGAGTTCTGATCCTTGGAGGAGTACCTATTCATGATTTCCCCCTTGGTCTGAAAGGCCATTCAGATGGTGACGTGGTGATACACGCTATTGCTGATTCTCTTCTCGGGGCTACGGGGAACCAGGATATTGGTATGCTTTTTCCATCTTCTGACACCTCATACAAGAATATGGACAGCCGAATTATTCTGGGCCGTGTTATTGACATGATCCATCTCAGGGGATGGAAGATTGAGCATTTAGATATAGTGATCAGTGCCCAGAAACCGATCCTCAGGGACCATGTTCAACCTATGCGCAAATGCCTTTGCAGGATCCTTTTCCCCGGGGAGGGTAATGATTCCCGGAAGATTAGCATAAAGATAAAGTCAGGAGAAAGGACAGGGCCTGTTGGAAACTGCGAATGTATGACTTGTACGGTTATTTCATGTCTGTCGAGAATTAAGAGCTTTTTTGACCAATGAAGCATTAATATGATTCCCAAGATATTTTTTCCTTTCAGATTGATCCTGGGAATTCACAAAAGTCACTTTTTCTGTTATCATGCTCAGTCAAATCTGGGGGTGGAAGAATGACAATTGAATCAAGATTTGTCGACTATGAAGGGCTAACTTTTGATGATGTCCTGCTTTTGCCTGGATATAGCGAGGTAATCCCATCGGATGTGGATGTAAGGACAAAACTGACCAGACAGATAGACCTCAACCTTCCTATCTGCAGTGCCGCAATGGATACCGTCACAGAAGCAAGGCTGGCAATAGCTCTCGCAAGAGAAGGTGGAATAGGCATAGTCCATCGTAATCAATTAATCGAAAAACAATGTAAGGAAATTGACCAGGTCAAACGCTCAGAATCGGGAGTTATTGTTGACCCCTTCTACCTTCATCCAGAAGATGAGGTCGAAGAAGCTTTAAAGCTGATGGAACATTATCATATTTCAGGAGTTCCCATAGTAGATTCCGAACAGAGACTTGTGGGGATAATAACAAACAGGGACCTACGTTTTGTAACCGAATACCATCAGCCCATTTCAAATGTAATGACCAAGGAAAAACTCATAACTGCACCGATAGGCACAACTCTTCAGAATGCTCAGGATATCCTGATGCAACACAAGGTTGAAAAACTACCCATCGTAGATGAACATTTCAAACTCAAGGGATTAATAACAATTAAAGATATTCAAAAGGTCAAAGACTATCCCAACTCATCTAAGGACAAGCATGGCCGGCTCCGTGTCGGAGCTGCGGTCGGCGTCGGAAGAGACTCCCTTCCCAGAGCTGAAGCGCTCGTTAATGCTGGGGTGGATGTTCTTGTGATCGATACGGCCCACGGCCACTCCTACAAGGTCATTGCCACGGTCAAGGAGATCCGTCTTGCCTATCCGGATCTCCCGATCATAGCCGGGAACATAGCGACCGGAGAGGCTGCCGAAGCTCTTATCCATGCAGGAGCAGATGGGGTTAAAGTAGGGGTGGGGCCGGGATCAATATGCACCACCCGTGTCATAGCCGGTATCGGAGTACCTCAACTTGCGGCAATCTTGAATGTTGCAAAAGTGGCACATCTTCACGGGAAAACGGTAATAGCTGACGGAGGTATCCGATTCTCGGGAGATATCGTAAAAGCCCTGGCGGCAGGGGCTGACAGTGTTATGGTTGGATCCCTGTTCGCAGGAACAGAGGAAAGCCCTGGAGAAGCAGTGATCTATCGAGGAAGATCCTACAAAAGCTATCGCGGCATGGGTTCACTTGGAGCCATGAAAGACGGGTGCAGTAAGGATCGTTACTTCCAGGAAAATGCTGTTTCTGAAAAACTTGTGCCCGAAGGCATTGAGGGGCTCGCTCCCCATAAGGGTTCCCTTTCAGGTGTTGTCTATCAGTTAGAGGGAGGACTGAGAGCCGGAATGGGTTATGTAGGGGCTGCCAACATTGCGGAACTTCAGGACAATTCAACTTTTGTAAGGGTCTCTCCAGCTGGAGTGAAAGAAAGTCATCCCCATGATGTTGTGGTGACCAAAGAAGCCCCGAACTACTGGGTTGAATAGAGATGTTCACCAGCATACTTGTTTTTTTTGAACCACCCGTGATATACTTACGCGGGTAAAGATTGGCATGTCGACAACAAAGAGTGGGTCCCGCCCACTCTTTCTTTTTTGTTATACGATTTTTTCAGGAGGAACGGGGAATACCAATGTCAGAAACTAAATGGTCCCACAGATTTGAGCCAGAAATCAGATCCATTACAGAATCACTGGGTTATGAATTTGTTGGCATCGAATTCCTCTCGGAATCAGGCAGAAAGGTGTTCAGGATCTATATTGATTCTCTTGGAGGGATAACTGTAAAGGACTGCGAAACAGTCTCCAGAAAGATCAGCCAGTACATGGATGAAGAGAACTTCTTTAATGAACAGAGATATTTTCTTGAAGTCAGCTCTCCAGGTCTTGAACGACCTCTATTCCGAATCGGGGATTATGAAAAGCACCTTGGCAGGAAAGCCAGTATAAGAACTGGAGAACTGATCAATGGAAGAAAAAAGTTCTGTGGTGTCATTAAGAACCTGGAAGGCTCGGATATCCTGTTTCAGGAAGATAATGGAGATATTGTCCCTATTCCTTTCAGTCTGATCACCAAGGCAAATCTTGTTTTTGAAATAGAAACTAAAAATCAAAAAAGTAACTCACGAAGGATGAAGGGGGATTAAGAAATGCAGCTTGGCAAGGATTTCGTCCGAGCATTGAAGCAGCTTACAAGCGACAGAGGATTACCGGAGGAAATCATTTCTAACAGCCTTGAAGCCGCTATGATCTCGGCATATAGAAAATATAAGGGTGGCAACCAGAACATCGAAGTGTTCATAGACCTTGATAATGGGAATATTTCCATCTACGAGGTCAAAGAAGTCTGCGAAGAGGTATCAAATCCTGACATAGAGATCAGCATCCAGGATGTAGGCCATCTAAATCTGCCTGATGTTAGCATAGGTGATTTCGTACGACTGGAGGCAAATCCCGAGAATTTCGGGAGAATAGCTGCCCAGACAGCAAGACAGGTTATTATCCAGAGGCTTAAGGATGCGGAACGACAGATCATTTATGAGGAGTTTTCTGACAAGATTGGAGATCTCGTTACAGGGATCATTTTCAAGGCTGAGAACGAACAGGTCCTGGTACAATTGAACAATAGGACTGAGGCGATCCTGCCTCGGGAAGAACGGATCCTCGGGGAAAAGTATTTCCCCGGCGAACGCATGAAATTCTATCTTCTTGATGTCCGACAGACTACCCGAGGCCCGAGGATAGTGGTTTCAAGAACTCATCCGGGATTATTGAAAAAACTCATCGAACTGGAGGTACCGGAGATCCAGGAAGATGTTATTGAGATCAAGGGGATCGTCCGTGAGGCTGGTGCAAGAGCTAAACTTGCAGTACATTCACTGGATCCCAATGTTGATCCGGTAGGAGCCTGCGTAGGGAATAACGGCGCAAGGATCAAATCCATAAGCAAGGAACTCAACGGGGAGAAGATAGACATCATCATCTGGAACACTGATCCTCTTCAGTTTATCAGAAACGCCCTGTCACCTGCAAAGATCGTCAAGATCGAGCCCATGCTCGAGCAGGAAAAGGCAGTAAAGGTCTATGCGAGACCTGATCAGCTTTCCCTGGCAATAGGCAAGGCAGGGCAAAATGTCAGGCTTGCCGCGAGATTAACAGGATGGAAAATCGATATTAATGCTCTTGAACCAGAAAGAATGCCTACCTTGCATGATATTTTTCAGGATATCATCAAAGAGGGAGAATAGAATAGATTGGATATAACCAACACACCAAGGAGACGTCCTCGAACATGTGTGGGTTGCAGAAGGGAAAATCCCAAAAGGGGAATGCTGAGAATCGTCAGGGATACGGAAGGCAGGGTCTCCATTGATCCTACGGGCAAAAAGCCGGGAAGGGGAGCATATTTGTGTTTGAATCTCGATTGCCTTCTGCTCTCAAAGAAAAAAAGAGCTCTTTCCAAAGCTCTGAATACGAATGTAACAGATGCTTTTTATGAAGAGATCGCTGAATATATAAAGAAAGAAACCATGAACAGAAGAATTTTAAAGGTTTCGCCAACCAGCCTTGATAAGGCTCTGTCTCTTTTAGGAATAGCCAGAAGGGCAGGTCTGATATCAATTGGCCTTGATGTAGTAAAATCATCTTTGGCTGGTGGCAATAAATTACTGATAGTGGTAAGT
>JAFGMB010000265.1 GCA_016927765.1 Synergistales bacterium | reverse complement strand
TAGGGGAGCATTATGCTCCCCTAATCTTTTTTGCAGTTTCCACCAAAATGCTGTATTCTACTTCTGTTGAATTTCTTTAATTACTCCTAGGAGGATGAAAGTGTATGGCTCAAGTGGTAGATACAACAGATTTTTATTCCGGTCTTAAGATCAAATGGCAGAGCGCTATCTGGGAGGTCATCGATTATCAGCACCATAAGATGGGTCGTGGAGGCGCTGTCATCAAGACAAAGCTTAAAAACCTCGATACAGGATCCATAATTGAAAATTCCTTCCGCTCAGGAGAGAAGTTCGAAAGGGTCATTTACGACGAGAAGAACGCACAGTTCATATTCCAGGATGGTGAGCACTATGTGTTCATGGACATGGAGAGTTACGACCAGATATACCTGTCCAGTGATGTTCTGGCAAGTGCCACCAATTACCTCACCGATAACCTGGAAGTCATGCTGGAAGTCTACGAGGGTAAAGTGGTAGGGGTTGAACTTCCAAAAAGTGTGGAACTCAAGGTGGTGGATACACCGCCCTCATTCAAGGGCGATACCGTCTCAGGTGGTGGCAAGCCGGCAACCCTTGAGACCGGTCTGACCATTACAGTACCCATGTTCGTCAATGTAGGTGACAGCATTATAGTAGATACCAGGACCGGAGCATATCTCGAAAGAGCAAAAAAATGAGAACGGAGGGGATTTAAATGGGAGCACTTGAAAAGATCGCTTATCTCAAAGGACTTCTTGATGGACTGGAGGTTGCAGACGATACCCAGAAGAAGGTATACGCTGCGATCGTGGAATCTCTTGATGCGCTTGCCCTTGAACTTACCGATAATCTGGACAGGATCGAGGAACTGAGCGAAATGTACGAAGAGCTATCTGATGATTACAGTCAACTGGATGAGGATCTTGAAGCTCTTGAAGAAGATTTCGCACTTTTCATGGGTGAGGAATATGAAGAGGAACCGGAATTCGATGAAACCTATGAATCAGTTGTTTGCCCTGCCTGTTCTCATGTTTTCTATTATGAGCCCGAAGCTTATGAAGAAGGCGAAAAACTCCAGTGTCCGGCATGCGGAGAGGAGTTTCCTAAACCTGAAGAATGATCAAAAACAGAGGAGGGGAGAACATGGAAGAGATGAAAGAATCCATGGAAAAGCAAGCTCAGGAAGAGGAATTTGTTCCTGAAGTTGAAGAAGGTGTAGCCCAGGATGAAGGAGAAGTCCAGGGCAGTGTCCATATTTCCGAAGAGGTCATTACCGAACTGGCCAAAAGAGCTCTTTCGGTTGTGGACGGTGTACAGGCCGCAAGCCCCGGGTTGGCTTCCAAGCTGGGTCTTGGCAGAAAAGCCAGTGAGGGTGTAAGGATCTCCCTTGATGACAGCGGTTCAATCCCCTCTATAAACGTTGATGTCTTCCTTATGGCTAAATACGGGCTCAGGATACCGGATCTTGCCTGGGATGTTCAGGAGAAGGTCAAGGAACATCTTGAACAGTATACAGGTTACAATGTACAGGCTGTGAATGTGAATGTTCAGGGCATATACTTTGTGGACACCTTCAAAACTGAAAGAGTTGAGCCCAAAGTAGAAGAAAAACCCCAGCCTGATAGTGATACCACTGAAGATCTAACTGAAGAAACAACCAACATAGAGTAAATTAGTCTCTTAACCTTTGCATCATTGATGAGGGATGCCTCATGTATTTACTTTGGAAAACGACCCAGTTAGGGCGATTGAACATTTCACGGGATGGTCTTAAAACCTTTGCTAATTCCAACCTCCCGGAAGGTTATAAGTGCCGAGACATCAGTTTTGATGCTGATGAAAGCGAAGTTATGGCGGTGGTTACCCTGCCCCGGACAAGGAACAGCATTGAGATGGCTATGGTAGAGGAAAAACTGAGTAAAGGTTTTTCCTCCCTTGGTTTCTCGTCGAAACTTGCATGGGCAGAAACTGCAACCGATGACCCATACCCGATGTCATATTTTGTCCCTGGCTCGCCCTGGCTATGGGGTGCTGGTGCTGCCTCTGTGGCCGGGATTTACCTCCTGGGTCCTGGCGGAGTTGCATGGGTTGTCATTTTCGGAATTTCTGGTTACCTGTTAAGTAGATTTCTATTGATACCCGAGAAGGGCAAATTCTTAAAGGATCTAAAAGACAGATTCTGGAGGTAATACCTTGAAAAAGAATCTTCTGCCTCAGAAACGCCGAAGGTCGAGGGAGATCGCCCTGCAGATACTATATTCCCTGGATATTCGGCATGACCAGGGCGTAGAGGACGCTCTTCAGCTTTTCCCCACTGAAGGAGAGGATGAAATGGTGATCCGCTATGCCTCTGTTCTCGTTCAGGGTGTGTGGTCCAACAGGCAGGAGATCGATGATCTTATCCGGAGTAACTTGGTAGGGTGGAAACCTGAAAGAATGGTAGCAGTCGACAGGGCATCTCTTAGGCTTGCTCTATATGAGGGGGTCATCGCCAGGATGATCCCCATTGCTGTTTCCATATCAGAAGCTGTTGAACTTGCAAAGACCTTTGGCACCCCCGATTCCGGAAAATTTGTGAACGGAGTTCTTGGTAAGATCGTCAGAAGTCTCCCTTCGGGGGAAAACAGCGACTGATGCAACCCCTGACCGTAGATCAGCTCACAGGCCGGATCGAAGGCCTCTTTCTCAAAGACCCTGTATTGCAGGATCTCCACCTGCAGGGTGAGATATTAGGTTTTAAGAAACACACCAGTGGACATCTCTATTTCAAGCTCACCGGAATACTCTCTCGAATATCATGTGTGATGTTCCGCTCAGATACTTTGAACCTCCCTAAGTGGCCAAGGGACGGTGACGAGGTTATCGTGAGTGGGAGAGTTGGTATTTATGGTGCAAGGGGAGCCTATCAGGTCTATGCCCGACAGATACATCCGGTGGGCCAGGGCGCTGCTGCGAGGGCAAAAGCTGAACTTAAGGCTAAACTTGAAAAAGAAGGCCTCTTTGACCCAGCCCTTAAAAGGGTCCTGCCACAATTTCCTATGAAAGCAGCAATTATCACATCTTCAACTGGGGCAGCCCTCAGGGATGTCCTGAAAGTTGCACGTTCCAGATTTCCTCTCTGCAGAATGATCCTCGTACCCACCCTTGTCCAGGGATTTGAAGCTCCTGTCCAACTGGTTCAAGCGATCCAGACTCTAAGAAAGATACCTGAACTGGATATGGCTTTCCTTGTCCGTGGAGGAGGAAGCAGGGATGATCTCAACCCTTTCGATGACGAAAGTGTCGTCAGGGCAGTAAGACTTGCAGCGGTTCCCCTGATAACAGGTTTAGGACATCAGGTGGATCTAACGTTATGTGATCTTGCTGCAGACGCTTATTCCTCAACCCCTTCATCAGCTGCGGAAAGAGCTCTTCCAGATCGAAAAGAGCTTTCCAGGTACCTCTGGAACCTTAAGGAGAGGACAAGATCACCACTTTTTTCCAGGTTACTTAAACTTTCATCAGAAATAATGAAAGATCTGAAATATATTGAGAATATGGTAAATGACCGGATCAGCAGATATGCCAGAGAATCTGTATTTTTCCAGAAAAACCTATGCCTGATGGTCCAGAAGGTCATAGATGATAACCGCCGATCTGTGATCCACGCCGAGGCTTGCTTACAGGGACTGTCCCCTCTGTCAGCCCTGGAGAGAGGGTTCATAACCTGTGAGGATCCCTTGTCTGGTAAACCTGTAAGTTCGGTCTCATTATTGAAGCTTCATGAAGAATACATCCTGCATTTCAGGGATGGATATGCCCTTGTACAGGTCATACAGGCCCAAACCGAAGGGAAGGACATGGAGGTGTGATGGATGCTTCCAGAGATAGTGAAGTGGGATAACAATAACCTTTTTATCCTTGATCAGCGAAAAATTCCCATGGAAATCTCCTACCTGAAATGTTCCAACTATCAGGAAGTGGCATCTGCTATTGAGAAAATGGCTATCAGGGGAGCACCGGCAATAGGTATTGCAGCCGCATACGGGGTAGCCCTTGCATCTCTTCAGGGGAGGGACAGTTCAAAAAAGGCACTTGAAAGATTGTCCCGGACAAGGCCGACAGCTGTTAACCTTTTCTGGGCCCTTGACCGTATGGAAAAGGTCCTCGATCATTCAGAAGAAATGTGCCTTTTCCGGGATCTTCTTGCAGAAGCCGACCATATCTATAAGGAAGACATAGAGATCAACATGGCCATCGGTCAGCATGGTGCCACACTTGTCCAGGGGAGATCCCTTATCATGACCCATTGTAATGCCGGCGCTCTGGCAACAGGAGGATATGGGACAGCTCTCGGAGTTATTAGGAAATTACAGGAAGATCATGGAAACGTTAAGGTCTATGCCTGTGAAACCCGACCTGTACTCCAGGGTTCCAGACTCACTTCCTGGGAACTTCAGCAGGATGGGATAGATGTTACTGTTATATGCGACAATATGGCAGCTCTTGTGATGAAACTTAATTATGTGGAGGCCGTGATTGTTGGTGCAGACCGGGTTGCCTCCAACGGGGACGTGGCAAACAAAGTAGGAACCTATGGACTTGCCGTTCTTGCTTCTTTTCACAAGATCCCTTTTCTTGTGGCATCCCCAATAAGTACTTTTGATATGACCCTTGAAACAGGCAGGGACATTCCTATAGAAGAGAGAGACGGGAATGAGATCCGCATAATAGGCCATAACCGTGTAATACCCGATCTTATCAGGGTTTACAATCCTGCCTTCGATGTGACACCCGCCCATCTCATATCGGCTATAATCACAGAAAAGGGATGTATCTTCAAGCCGGATTCCGGGAAGATCTCCACATTCCTGAAGTCCCTCAAGAAGGAGTGATACAGGAACATGGAATATAATATTGCTGATCCTTCCCTGGCGAATTCCGGGTACAGAAAGATAGAATGGGCATACAATTACATGCCTGTACTGGGATCCTTGAAAAATATCCACGGCAGGGAGATGCCCTTTGCGGGTGAACGGATAGCCGCATGCCTGCATCTTGAAGCAAAGACAGCGTGCCTGCTTTTGATCTTCAAGGAACTTGGTGCCCATGTCGCTGCAGCCGGCTCTAACCCTCTGTCCACCCAGGATGATGTGTGTGCAGCTCTCGTTGACAGGGATATACATGTTTTCAGCAAAAGAGGAATGACAAGCGCAGAATATTCAGAAAATCTCGATCACCTTGTGAAGTTCGATCCCACTATCGTGATCGATGATGGAGCAGACCTTATTGCATTGATCCATGAAAAATATCCTGAATGCATTTCCCGCATCAAGGGAGCCTGCGAGGAAACTACATCCGGCATCAAAAGATTGAAAGCCATGTCTTCGGATGGGGTTCTGGGATTCCCCGTAGTTGCTGTCAATGATGCAAAAAGCAAGTACCTTTTTGATAACCGTTACGGTACCGGACAATCGGTCATGGATGGGATCATGCGATCCACAAATGTACTGATGGCTGGAAAGAACCTGGTGGTTATTGGATATGGGTGGTGCGGCCGTGGTGTAGCCATGAGAGCTGCTGCCATGGGATCACATGTCATGGTGGTCGAGGTTGACCCTCACCGGGCTTTTGAAGCTCTTATGGATGGCTACGAGGTAATGTCGATGTCGGAAGCCGCCGGGAAGGGTGATATTTTCCTTACCCTTACTGGCAACACAAATGTGATCAGAAAAGAACATTTCGAGAAAATGAGAGATGGGGTCCTTCTGGGTAATGCCGGCCATTTCGATGTGGAGATAAATAAAACACACCTCCGGGACCTTGCTTCAGAGGCCTTATCCGTAAGGGACAATATAGAATGTTATATCATGGAAGATGGCAGAAAACTAAATCTCCTGTCAGATGGCAGGCTTGTAAACCTGGCGGCAGGCGACGGACATCCCATAGAGATCATGGACCTGAGTTTCGGGATCCAACTCCTCTCAGCCCTTTATATAGCGAAAAACCATTTGTCCCTCGGCCAAGATGTCCTCACGCTTCCAGATGATCTTGACAGGCAGATAATGAAGATCAAACTGAGTTCCATGGGTATCGAACTTGATACCATGACCCCGGAACAGGAAGAATATATGAAGGCCTGGAAAGAATAGATCTTTTCTCTGAATATTTATCTGACAGGAGGCTGTTCTCATGTCTTCATTACTGATAACGAATGTCCTTGTAATTGACGGCCAAATGGAGAAGGCTGAACCAAGGGATGTCCTATTGAAGGGCAATATCATAGATACCATTGCGCCGGCGGGTTCCCTGGGAAAGGCCCAACAAACTCTTTCCGGCCATGGTAAGAAGGCTCTGATGCCAGGCCTTGTGAATGCTCATACCCATGCAGCCATGACACTCTTGAGAGGCCTTGGTGAAGAAAGACCCCTTATGGAGTGGCTCAAGGAAAAGATATGGCCCATTGAGGCCAGGCTTAAACCATCACACATCTACTGGGGAACCAAACTTGGGATCCTTGAAATGATCTCGAGAGGTGTAACATGTTTTGGAGATATGTATTTTGAAATGGACCAGGTAGCAAGGGCAACCCTGGAGACAGGAATGAGAGCGGGGCTTTCCAGGGGCATAATAGGAGATGACCGGTCAAAGGTCCTGGAAAACCTGTCCCTTCTAAAAGAGTATCATGACCCTGATGGATTGATCCACGTTCAGTTCGGACCCCATGCTCCTTATACCGTACCCATGAAGACATTGCAGAATATTGCTGATCTTGCACTTGAACTCGATACGGGTGTACATTTTCATTTCCTTGAAACAGAGTGGGAAGCTACTTATCTTACGGAAGAATATTCTATGACCCCTCTTGAATTCCTGAAGGAAAGCAGGCTTTATGGGGTACCTCAATTGATCCTTGCACATGCAGTCTGGTTTCCCGAAGATCAGTTTACCTCAATTTCAGAGGAAAATATAACCCTTGTGCATAATATAAAAAGCAACCTGAAATTGGGGAGCGGTATCATGCCGCTCAGCGAAATGTTGAGATCAGGTATTAACATAGCCCTTGGAACAGATGGGGCAGCAAGCAACAATGAACTTGACCTATGGTCTGAAATGAAGACAGCTGCCCTTGTCCATAAAGGAGTATTCAGAGACCCAACACTTGTCACGGCACGGCAGGTGCTGCTTTCGGGAACCCTAATGGGTGCAAAGGCACTTGGTTTTGAAAATACCGGGCTCATAAGGGAAGGATGGAAAGCCGATCTTGTACTGGTAGACCTGGATAAACCCCACTATGTAGGGGTGAACGAGGAAAACCTTGCATGTTTCCTGGTTTACTCAGGTTCCGCTGCTGATGTACAATCTACCATAATCAACGGCAGAGTGGTTTACAAGGGTGGAGATTTCCTTACCTCCGATGAGGAGGAGATCCTTTCGAACGCAGTGTCATCGCGAAATGAACTTATTTCCTGAATTACTTGTACTGGAGGCGAAAGATAGATGCAGTGGAGAACGGGAAGTGAACTGAGAAAACTTTTCATAGATTTCTGGATCTCGAAAGGGAGCAAGCATTACCCCAGCTTTTCGCTGGTTCCTGATGACCCAACACTTCTTTTTACCATTGCAGGAATGGTTCCCTTCAAAATGTATTATCTCGGAATGAAACAGCCCGAGCACCCCACAGCAGTGACTTCACAGAAATGCGTAAGGACCAACGATATCGATAATGTAGGAAGAACAGCCCGTCACCATACCTTTTTCGAAATGCTCGGCAATTTTGCCTGGGGAGATTATTTCAAGAAAGAGGCGATAACCTGGGCCTGGGAATTTCTTACAGAAAGGGTCGGTCTTGACCCGGAAAAAATGTATGCCACTATTTATCTGGATGATGAAGAGGCTTTTGATGTCTGGCACAGGATCGTGGGTCTTCCCCCTGAAAGGATCTATCGTTTCGGAGAGGATGAGAACTACTGGTTTATGGGGAACACAGGCCCCTGTGGGCCATGTTCGGAGATCTTGTACGACCAGGGCCCGGAATTTTCATGCGGGGAATCCACTTGCGATGTGGGATGCAGTTGTGACCGTTACCTTGAGATCTGGAACCTCGTTTTTACCCAGTATGACAGGCAGGAAGACGGTAGCCTGAAACCCCTGCCGAAAAAGAACATTGATACAGGTATGGGTTTGGAAAGGCTGACATCCCTGGTCCAGAAGGTAAGATCAGATTTTGAAACAGACCTGTTCCGCCCCCTGATAGATAAAGCCTGCAATATGACAGGAGTTATATATGGATCTGATCCAAGATCCGATCTTGCGGTCAGGGTTATATCAGACCATGTAAGGTCCATCGCTTTTATGATCGCTGATGGTATCCTTCCCTCGAACGAAGGGCAGGGGTATGTACTGAGAAGACTTTTAAGAAGGGCCGTGAGGTACGGAAGATTGATAGGCCTTGAAAAGCCTTTTCTGTGTGAGTTCCTGCCACTTATCATCAAGATCATGGGAGATCCCTATTCCGAACTTATGGAACAGCGACTTACTATTGAACAGGTTATTGACCTTGAAGAAAAGAAATTCAGCCATACTCTCGAACAGGGAACTAACCTGCTTGATATGGAGATCTCAAGGTTGCAGAAAAACGATATTGGTACATTGAATGGAGAATTGGCTTTCACCCTATATGACACCTACGGATTCCCTCTGGAACTAACCAGGGAGATATGTGATGAATCCGGACTCCATGTTGATGAAGACGGATTCATGGAGCAAATGAACAAGCAGAAGGAACGTGCCCGGGCAGCCTCCAAGCATGTCCAGACAGAGATCAAAGGAGATGTGTATTCAGAGATTTCGAACCGAATTGGAAGAGTTCCTTTCACAGGCTATGATTCCATAAGCTCCAAGTCATCCGTTGTGGCTATTGTTAAAGACGGAAAAGAAGTGGAACGGGCCCATGCAGGTGACAGGGTCCATTTGATCCTTTCACCCACTCCCTTTTATGCTGAAAGAGGAGGACAGGTGGGTGATACCGGCACTCTCAGGAATGATGCTTTCATGGGAATTGTCCTGGATACCTTTTATGCCGCTGGAGACCTGGTTGTCCAGGATGTCCTCGTAGAAAACGGGGAACTTGCAAAAGACACCCAGGTATTTTCCGAAGTGGATGTAGAAAGGCGATGGGATATAAGGAGAAACCATACAGCCACACATCTGCTTCATGAATCTCTGCAGAAGTCCCTGGGAGGACATGTCCGGCAGTCCGGATCCCTGGTCTCACCTGAGATCCTTAGATTCGACTTTACCCATTTTCAATCTCTTTCAAAGGAGCAATTGAATGACATTGAAGGTGATGTTAACCGTATGATAATGGAGGACAAGGACCTCAGTATATCTGAAGGGACCATGGTTGAAGCGAAGAAGAGAGGCGCAAAGGCACTTTTCGAGGAAAAATATGGAGATACTGTAAGAATAGTGGAGATACCTGATATATGCACAGAGCTTTGTGGAGGGATCCACGTTGATTCCACAGGGCAGATAGGTTCTTTCAAGATCATCAAGGAAGAGAGTATCGGTTCAGGAATCAGGAGGGTCATAGCCGTCACCGGAAGAGGCGCATTGGCAATTGCACAAGGCAACTTCGACTTGCTTGAGGCGCTCAAGTCCAATCTTGGGGTTGATGAAAAAGACCTTATATCACGACTGGCAGAACTTCAGGAACAGGTCCGTCTTCTCAGGAAGAAAAATGAGGAACTGTATTTTTCCCGGCTCCTCATGAACCTTGATAAAGATCTGAACATACAAGAAACAGAAAAAGGTATTAATATCATTACAGGCCGATTTTCTGATATCACTGTGGATCTTCTGAGGGAACTGGGTGATGAGATCCGGTTGAAATACCCGGCATCGCTGATCATCCTTGCTTTGATAAAAAGTGACGGAAACGTCCAACTACTTGCCATGGCGGATAAGATGGCCATGAAAGCCGGAGTCCATGCTGGAAAGATAGTAAAGGTTCTTGCCACCACACTGGATGGCGGGGGCGGTGGGAACGCCCAGATGGCTCAGGCAGGGGGGAAGGACCCATTAAAGATAGACCAAGCCTTTTCTCTCCTTAGCGAACTGGTAAAGGAACAGATCGGAAATTAACATGACCAGGATCATGGCTTTGGATATCGGAAGTGTCAGAATTGGGGTAGCAGTAACCGATCCCCTGGGATTGTTCGCCCAGGGGATCGGTGTTATAAGGATGGGGACAGACTGGATCTCCCAACTCTCGGTCCTGGTAGATAAGTACCACCCCGAAATTATCCTTATTGGCCTCCCCATACGCACTACAGGTGAAAAAGGCCCTGAAGCCGATCATGTCATGGAGATCAGGAATGATCTGGAGGCCGCTTTCCCACTCATCGCATTTCAATTGGTGGACGAAAGATTCACTACTGCCATAGCAGAGAAAGTCCTTATCGAAGCCGATGTGCCAAGGAAAGAACGCAGGAAAAAGATCGATCAGCTTGCAGCATCCCTCATTCTTCAGCATTATCTCGACTCTCGAAGAGGAGAAGGTGGAGTGCCATGATACCCTCCAATGTCAAAATCACTCCCATGTTAAAGCAATACATGACCTGGAAAGAAAGATATCCGGACTGTCTCCTTCTCTTCCGCATGGGAGATTTCTACGAACTTTTCTTTGAGGATGCCAGGATAGCTTCTGAAATTCTTGATATAGCTCTTACCAGCCGTGACAGTGAAAAGAAGGTTCCCATGGCGGGTGTTCCATACCATGCGGTTGGATCCTACCTGGACAGGCTTGTCAGAGCTGGTTACAAGGCAGCCATATGTGAACAGGTCAGCGAACCTGATGGCAAACAGCTTGTAGAGAGAGAAGTTATCCGGATAGTAACACCGGGGACTCACCTTTCTGACGAAGAATCAGATGACCCAAGACTGGCTGCGGCCCAGGCTTTACCAGGTAAAGGATCTCTTGCCATTGCTCTATTATCGGTAGGTACTGGAATTTTCAAAGCAGGAACATTAAAAGAAGAAGAAGCCAGGGATATTCTCATGTCCTTTTATCCTAATGAGATCCTGATACCCAAGGGCATAGGATCGGGTTTTCTACAGAACGATCTGCCCCGTACAGTTTTCGTGGAAAGACCGATCGACGAATTCAAGGGCTTTACTGGTACCAGAAGATTATGTTCATTATGGGACATAGCTTCTTTACAGGGTTACGGAATTGAGGATGGATCCCCTGAAACAGGTTGTGCAAGTGTGGCATTACAGTATCTTGAAGAAACACAATTCTCAAAGGCAAACTATATCAGGCAACTGGCACCACTCCTGGGGAAAGAGAACCTCTTTCTGGACCGTGCTACACAGAATAACCTCGAGATATCTGGAGATGATGTATTTTCCCTTGTCAGAACCCTGAGTGCATGCAAAACACCTATGGGCAAAAGAACATTGAAGAGGTGGTTAACAACACCTCTTATTGATATGAGGACCATCAATTCACGGCTGGATTTTGTCGAGGCCCTCATAGCTGATCTGGCCAGGATGGATAAGATCAGGCAGGATCTGTCTTTCTGTTCTGACCTGGAAAGAGTTGTAGCAAGGATAAACCTTGGCCGAAACAATCCCAGAGATCTGGGAGCCATTCGCGATACCCTGAAGATACTCCCTGAACTTGCCAAAGAACTCGGGCATTCCTCCATGGCTAAGTGGAAAATTCGGATACACCTGCTCGAGGAGCTGAAAGGACTTCTGGATTCAGCTCTCGAAGATGATCTGCCCAAAAACCTTTCCCAGGGTATGGTCATTAAAAAGGGTTATGATGCCACTCTTGATTCCTGGAGGAAGATCTCTGAAAATGCAAATGAATGGCTGGATGACTACCTTGAAAAACAGAGGTCAATTACAGGAATATCAAGGTTAAAGGCCGGTTTTACAAAAGTATTCGGCTATTATCTCGAAGTCAGCAACTCCAGCCTTGCACGGGTTCCTGAAAACTACATAAGGAAGCAGACCCTGGTGTCTTCTGAAAGATTCATTACCCCTGAGCTGAAAATCTTTGAAGAAAAGGTACTCAGAGCAGAGGATGAATCGAGAAAGAGAGAACAGGAACTACATTCATGGATAGTTGAACAAACCCTTGCACATACTACCAGTCTCCAGGAAACAGGACTGACTGTTTCTGAGATCGATGTTCTCGCTTCTTTTGCCAGACTTTCATGGGAGAGGGGCTATTCAAGACCTGCTTTTGTCGATGGCGGAGATCTTGTCATAGAGCAGGCCAGGCACCCGGTCCTGGAAATCGCTTTCCCTGAAAAACCCTTTGTCCCCAATGATATAGTACTACGTCGCAATGGGAAAAGGATCGCCCTTATAACCGGTCCGAACATGGCGGGGAAATCAACCTATCTCAGATCGGCTGCATTGATCGTCATCATGGCCCAAACAGGCTGCTTTGTCCCTGCTGACAGTTGCCTCCTCAGTCCTGTGGACAGGATCTTTACCAGGATCGGAGCCCGAGATGACCTGACAAGAGGGAACAGTACATTCATGGTAGAAATGCTTGAAACGGCTAATATCCTTCATAACGTAACCGATAACAGTCTTGTCATTCTCGATGAGATCGGTCGTGGTACTTCTACCTATGACGGAATGAGCATTGCCTGGGCCGTCCTGGAATACCTTCACGATCACTGTAACGTTCTTCCGAAAGTCATGTTCGCAACTCATTACCATGAGCTGATACAGCTTGAAGACAGACTTACCCAGTTGGCCAATCTGAGCATGGAAGTGGAGGAATCTGCCCAGGGCATACGTTTCCTGCATAAGGTCGTCTCCCGTCCATCAGACCGTTCATATGGGGTAGAGGTGGCAAAACTGGCCGGAATACCTGAAAGAGTAGTGAATCGGTCCGCTGAACTCCTTGCCAGATTTGAGGAGGCCAGGAATATTGACGCTACACTCCGGAAAGATACTCATCCAAAACAACTTGTCATATTCTCAGTCGAGAAAGAAGCGATCCTTGAAGAGCTTGCGAACATGGAACCTGACAACCTCACTCCCTTTCAGGCCCTTGAAGTTCTTTACAGGCTCAGAGACCAGAGCAGAAGGGTGGTGGGAGAAAGTTGAACATCAGGAAACTCCCACAGGACCTTGCTAGAAAGATCGCTGCAGGAGAAGTGATCGAAAGACCGGTCTCTGTGGTCAAAGAACTTGTGGAAAATGCTGTAGATGCATCTCCGTCCAGGATCACAGTCCAGGTCTTTCAGGGAGGTAAATCGAGGATCACTGTTCAGGACGATGGAGAGGGGATCTTTCCCGAAGATCTTCCACTTGCAATTGAGAGGCATGCCACAAGCAAGATCCATAATGAAAATGACCTTGAGGATATCCATACAATGGGCTATCGTGGAGAGGCCCTTTCAAGTATTTCCGCCGTCAGCCGGGTGGAGATAAGGAGCCGAAGAAAGGATCACCAGGAAGGGAACTGTCTTGTAAGTGCGCCAGGCAACAGGGCCAGCATATCTATAGTACACTGTCCTTCAGGGACCAGAGTTCAGGTGGACGACCTTTTTTTCAATATGCCTGCAAGAAGAAAATTTCTCTCCAGTGCCCTTGGAGAATTCAGGCGCATATCCCAACTGATAAGACACTTTGCGCTGGCTCAACCAGAGATAGTTTTTGACCTTTCCCATGATGGAAAAAAGATTTTTCAAAGCGTAAGTGGTCCCGACAGGGGCAAGCTTATCCATCAGGCCTGGGGATCAGGATATGGGATCCTGTCGAAATCTCTTTCAATGAATGACATGAACATGGAAGTCTGGTTTCAGAATATTCCCGGAAGAAGACTCAACTTCCAGGCTTTTGTCAACCGGAGAATAATAGATGACAAACTCCTCAGATCAGCAGTCCATTCAGTGAAGGATAAACTTTCCGGTAACCTTTTCATTTTCCTGCAGGTGCCTCCAAAAGACGTGGACGTTAATATCCATCCCACCAAAACAGAGATCCGTTACAGAAAGAGCCGGGAGGTCTTTGAACTTGCAAGGAATTCAGTGATGGAGCTTTTAGGGCACATCCCATCCATCAATATCCCTGGCCAGGATCGGTTTCTTGAGGAAAAACCCGGAGTGAAGGTCAATAATGACAGTCCTTTACTGATATCTCATGGAACTACAGATAAAAGAGGTACAACGAATATATCGTATTCCTGTGATCCCTTTCCCGACATGTTCTCAAGGGTAGCTGCACCCTCTTCCATCCTTTCAGAAAACCGGAAGAAAGATACGTCTTCAGACATGATCAAAGAAGATCCTCTGAAGGATCTGGCAAGGTGGCGTTTTATCGAACAGTCCTCAACAGGCTACCTTCTGTTCGATTTTAACGGAGACCTTGTGGTGATGGATCCTCATGCGGCCCATGAACGGATCAATTTTGAGCTTTTAAGGGAAAATTCAAGAACGTTAACAGAGAAACAGCTCCTTCATCCACCTGGAGTACTTGCCCCAGAACAGGAAGAACTTGTTGCCCAGTATCTTCCCCAACTTGAAAAATACGGGTTCCTGTTCACTAACGACGGTAGTGGAAAGATCCGGATGTCTGCCTTTCCCTTGTTACTATCGCGTTTTTCCCTGGATCCCATAAAGTTCCTGGATTCCCTCCTTTATGAATGGGAAGAAGGAACTTCCACCACCATTGATAATGGGATACTTGCAAAATGGGCGAACCTTGCATGTAAGGATTCCGTCAAATTAACCAGTAGGATATCCGAAGAGGAAGTGGCAGTTCTGCTCAGAGATCTGAGCAAATGCAACAATCCCCATTTCTGTCCTCATGGAAGGCCGACAATGCTGTGCATTACGAGCATGCAGATCGAAAAATATTTCAGGAGGACAGAATGAAAGAAATGACCAGAATACCTGTGATCTCTATCATAGGTCCCACCGCAGTGGGAAAAACAAAACTGAGCCTGGATCTTGCAGAGGAGCTTGATGCAGAGATAATTTCTGTCGATTCCAGGCAGGTCTACCGATATCTCGATATCGGGACTGACAAGGTATCCATTGAAGAGAGAAGGGAAGTGATCCATCATCTGATAGATATAGCTGACCCTGATGAAATATTTACAGTCATGGATTTCATCGAGAGAGCAAAAGAAGCGGCAGAAAGGATAGTTAAGAGGGGAAAGAGGGTTCTATTTGCAGGGGGAACACCCTTTTACTATAAATCCCTATTTGATGGGACCATCCATTCTGATCTGCCCTCCGATCCGGAGGTGCGCTCACTTATCGAAGAAAGACTCCTTCGAAGAGGTAAAGAAGGACTTTATGATGAACTAAAGAAGATCGACCCGGTAACAGCGTCCAGGCTTCACCCAAATGATTCAAGAAGAGTGGTCCGGTCACTTGAAATATTTGAGCTTACCGGCAAGATAGCAAGTTGGTGGTATGACAAGGAAAATCAGCCCAGTTCATGTTTTAACAACCTATACATAGGCCTTGAGAGGCCAAGGCCTCAACTGTACGAAAGGATCTCAGAAAGAGTTCGTGAACAGTTCAATAAAGGCTATGTGGAAGAAGTGAGGTGGCTCCTTGATAATTCATTTTCAGAAAAGAACCCGTCCATGCAGGGTTTCGGTTACAGGGAGATCATTGAATACCTTAAAGGCAGCATTTCCCTGGAAGATGCCATACTATCTGATATAAGAGCTACCAAGACTTTTTCCAGGCGGCAAATGACATGGTTTCGTAAATTTTCTCCCATAATGTGGTATGATACTTCTGTTGTAAGTCCTGGAGATTTGCATGTCCAGGTTATTTCCATGTGTAAAGCGCACTATGAGGAGGCCTCGGCCTAGTTGGAACTGATCCTAGCCAATCCTACCGGTTTCTGTTTTGGCGTAACTCGAGCTATCAAAGAACTTGAAAATTCTCTTGATACCTTCGGCAAAGTATATTCCATCGGCAGCCCCATCCATAATCCCCAGGAAGTTAAAAGATTACAGGATAAGGGCCTGGTTGTTGTCAGGTCAGCTGAAGAGATACCTAACGGTTCTGTTGTTTTCGTCAGGGCCCATGGTGAAATGCCGGAAGCATTGAGAATAGTAAGGGAAAAAGCCCTTCTGATCATTGACGGCACCTGTCCCTTTGTTCATAATGCCCAGGAGAAAGCTAAATTTCTGATCGATGAAGGTTACGATCTTTTCATTGTAGGTGACCCGGAACACCCGGAGGTAAAAGCTATACTTGGGGCAGTAAGCAACAAGGGAACCGTAATAAATGATCTTGATGCAATAAATCGTTATGGATCTATCAACCGTTGCGGTATCATATCCCAGACAACACAAAGCAAGGACTTTCTGGGTTCCGTAGTGTCAGGTCTTGTTCCTTTCTGTAATGAAATGAGAGTATATAACACTATCTGCAAAGCTACCCTTGAAAGACAAGATGCCATAAGAGAACTTGCCTCCCGAGTTGATGGAGTGATAATAATCGGTGGCAAGAATAGTGCAAATACTTCTCAACTATCACTGATAGCCAAGCAGGAGGAAATACCCACCCTATGGATAGAAGATTCAGAAGAGCTTGACCCTGACTGGTTTTCAGAAAAGAATATAATTGGAATTGCAGCTGGTGCGAGCACCCCGGACTGGCTGATAAAGAAAATCAAACTAATACTTGAACATAGGTAGAGCGAAGGGGATGGAAAACTATGAACGATGAAATGAAACAAGATAACGAACTTTCACAGGAACAGCAGGAGATCAATGTTGAAGCGTCTGAAACAGATAATTCTGAGGACCTCGAAACCCAGGAAACCATGGAAACCATGCTCCAGAACTATGAAGTTGAAAAGATCCACAAGGGCAAGGTGATCACCGGAACAATAGTGGAGTCCACTGAAGACGGTTGGCTCGTGGATGTGGGATATAAATGCGAGGGTTATCTCCCGGCTCATGAATGGAGCCACAGGATACTTGTTGAGGATGTGGAAAAACCTTCAGTTGGCGATGAAGTAGACGTTCAGGTCATCAATGTTAGACATGGCGAGGAGGCCCAGCTCCTGGTCAGCCGCTGGAGGTGCGAATTCGACAAGCGCTGGGGTGTTCTGGAAGACGCTGCCTCTACAGGTCAACCCATTTCTGTAAGGGGTATCCGGAAAGTAAAAGGCGGACTCATGGTTGAT